>JANOLT010000143.1:0-3295 GCA_031419915.1 Holophagaceae bacterium | reverse complement strand
GCCAAGTTCATCCATGCCGCGGCGAACCGTTCCAGTTTTATTGGCGGATTGATGCCTTCAACACCCCATCTTGAAAAACACTTCACCGCTGGTGCGGTGGTGCGAGACGTTGTCATCGGCATGTCCGACGGCCTGACGGTGCCTTTCGCGCTGGCGGCGGGACTGACGGGCGCCATCTCGCAGACCCATCTCATCGTCACCGCGGGGTTGGCTGAAATCGCGGCAGGTTCCATCGCCATGGGGCTGGGCGGGTATCTGGCGGCAAGGAGCGATGCGGAGCACTACGCCAGCGAACAAAGCCGGGAAGCCAGCGAGATCGCCACGGTGCCAGATACGGAAGCTCAGGAAGTGCGTGAGATTTTTGAATCCTACGGCATCACGCCTGAAGAAAGCGCCGGGGTCGAGGAGTCTCTTCGCAAGCGTCCCGATGACTGGGTGCGGTTCATGATGCGATTTGAGTTGGGCCTTGAAAAGCCGGTGCCCGGGCGGTCCTGGAAGAGCGCGCTCACCATCGGCACCGCCTACATCGCGGGAGGATTCATCCCCTTGAGCGCCTACTTTTTCGCGGTCGACGTGCAAAGCGCGTTGAAACTGTCGGTGGTCGTCACGCTCGCGGCCCTGGCCGTGTTCGGTGGCGTGAAAGGCCACTTCACCGGCGTGCCGATTTTGCGCAGCGGTCTTCAAACCGTGCTGGTGGGGGGTGCCGCAGCTGCCGCCGCGTTTGGTATCGCCAGATGGATTTCTTAAGGGCGGAAAAGCTCTGATCAATCAGGCCCGGTATTCGGCGGGCTTCATACCTAGCTTTTCGAGCCGGGAGATCAGCGTGCTGGGGGCCAGCCCGGCCAGCGTGGCGGCGCCAGCATCACCGGTGATCTTGCCTTTGGTGACCCGCAGCAGGTCTTCGAAGTAGCGGCGTTCCTGTTGCTCCCAAGTTTTGGGGGCCTTTGCGGTGCGGGCGTTCGGCAGGATCGTTTCCAGTTTCAGGTCACGGCCCGTCGTGAGAATGGCCGAACGCTCCAAGACATTGAACAGTTCCCGCACGTTGCCGGGCCAGGCGTAATGCTCAAGCTGCTTCAGGACTTCCTTGGTGAGGCGCGGCGCGGGCCGCCGATTTTCTTTGCCGAAGCGATCCAGGAAGCCTTCTGCCAGGGAGCGGATGTCCTGGGGACGATCCCGCAGTGGCGGCATGTGGATGGGAAATACATTGAGCCGGTAGAAAAGATCCTCGCGGAAGGTGCCCTTTTCAACCATATCAATGAGGTCGCGATTGGTGGCGGCTACAAGTCGCACATCAACTTTTCGAGGTTTCTCTGAGCCCACTGGATCAATCTCCTTTTCTTGCAGGACCCGCAACAGACGGGGTTGTAGGTCCAGGGGCAGCTCCCCGATTTCATCGAGAAAGAGTGTGCCTCCATCCGCCAATTCGAAGCGGCCCTTGCGCGCGGCATTTGCCCCGGTGAAGGCACCGCGTACGTGCCCAAAGAGTTCGCTTTCGATAAGGGTGCCTGGCAGGGCGCCACAGTTCACCTTGATGAAGGGGCGCTCACGGCGGGGCGAGAGATGGTGGAGGGTCTGGGCCACTTTCTCCTTGCCTGTGCCTGTCTCGCCGGAGAGAAGGACGGTCGTATGGGTGGGGGCCACCTGTCGCAGTTGGTCCACCACCGCCCGCATGGCGGGACTGTCAGCCCGCAGGGGCTCGGCCATCAGCCCCCGCATGGACTCGGTGCGGAAGAATTCCACCTCATCCGCTAGCCGCCGCTGCTGTTCCGAAAGAAGCTTGAGGTGCTCGGCCTGCTTGAGCGCCAGGGCCAGCAGGCTCGCGAAGGTCGAGACGTGCCGCTCCACGCTTTCGGGATACTGGCGGCAGACCAAGGCATCCAGGGTCATGAGGCCGAAGACCTCCCCGCTGGCCCGGAGGGGAGCCACCAGGCAACTGTGGCTGTCCGGGAACTCCAGGATGCCGTGGAAGGTGTCCTCGCCTGGGTCTTCTTCCTCGAAACTCTTGGCGTGGCGGCTTTTCAGGGCGGTCACCAGTCTCGAATTCCCGTGAATGGCAATACGTGAGCCGAGGAGGCCGGGCGTCACCAGAGGGCCCAAAGCGTACCGCACCTCCAGGTGATCCTTTTCGCGCAGGAGCACCGTGGCCAGATCGAATGGGACCAACTGGCCTAGTCGCTGAAAGGCCCGCTGGACAAGGGCCTCGGGGTCATCGCCCAGGGTCAAAAGGTCCCCGACTTCTTCCACGATCCGGGCACCGGTGAGGGCAGCTTTCAGTGGGTCTTTCGGTTTCAGCATTGGCATTAGAACCTCGCTTCTTCATTCTCGGCATTTCGAGACTAAATTCAACGGCGGATCGCGAAATAGTGCAAATACTCTGCGAGGTTGTTAGGACAGAATCCAGCAATATCAGGGTTTTCCTCATTTGGCACGGCCCTGGCTCTATGATAGGAAGCCGCATCCTGCGGACCTCTCGAAAGGTCGGCACTCGGGCCCCAAACCGGACCGAGTCACTGGATTCAAACTGTCAAAGGAGAAACACATGTCAACCGAAACGAAATGCCCATTCAATCACACCGCCGCCACTGGAAAGCCGAATCATGACTGGTGGCCGAACCAGCTCAACCTGAAAATCCTGCACCAGCACTCGTCCCTGTCCGATCCCATGGACCAGGGCTTCAACTACGCCGAAGCGTTCAAGAGCCTCGACCTGGCGGCCGTGAAGAAGGACCTGCTGGCGCTGATGACCGACTCACAGGACTGGTGGCCGGCCGACTTCGGTCACTATGGGCCATTCTTCATTCGCATGGCGTGGCACAGTGCCGGCACGTACCGCATCGGTGACGGCCGTGGCGGTGCCGGCGCCGGCCAGCAGCGCTTCGCGCCCCTCAACAGTTGGCCCGACAACGTCAACCTCGACAAGGCGCGCCGGCTGATTTGGCCAATCAAACAGAAGTACGGCCGGAAAATTTCCTGGGCCGACCTCATGATCCTCACCGGCAACGTCGCGCTGGAATCGATGGGGTTCAAGACCTTCGGTTTCGCTGGCGGGCGCGATGACGTCTGGGAGCCGGAAGAGGACGTCTACTGGGGCGCCGAGACCACCTGGCTGGGCGGTGACAAACGCTACTCCGGCGAACGGGATCTCGAAAATCCCCTCGCTGCCGTGCAGATGGGTCTGATCTACGTGAACCCGCAAGGGCCCAATGGCAACCCGGATCCGCTCGCTGCGGCGCGGGATATCCGCGAGACCTTCGCGCGCATGGCGATGAACGACGAAGAGACAGTTGCGCTGATT
>JANOLT010000142.1:0-4987 GCA_031419915.1 Holophagaceae bacterium | reverse complement strand
CTTCTTCTCCTTCTTCTTCTGCCGGGCAATCTCGGTGCGGTACAGCGCCACGTTCCGGTTGTGCTCCGCCAGTGTGTGCGCGAAACGATGGCCACCCGTTCCGGTGGCTACGAAATAAAGTTCCACCCCCGGGCTTGGATGCTTCGCGGCCTCGATGGCAGCGGGGCTGGGGATGGCGATGGGCGCCGGTGGCAGGCCAGCCACGGTGTAGGTGTTGAAGCGGTGGACCCGTGCGATGTCTTCATACATCGGCGCCGTGAATCGAAGATCGCCATTGAGCCAGCGGGCGTACAGGCTTGTGGGGTCGCATTGAAGCCGCATGCCGATGCGCAACCGCCGCGCGTAAACGCCCGCCACGATGGGCAACTCATCCGGCAGATGGGTCTCTTTTTCCACGAGACTCGCCAGGATGAGTGTCTGGTAGGGCGGTAGTTCGCCACCTTCCAATTTCGGACGCACAGAGCGATGGAAGGCTTCCACCATCGCCAGAAAAATTTCTTCGGGTTCCATGGCGTGATGAACCCGATACGTGGCGGGCGCCACCAGCCCTTCGAGACTCAGTGCCTCAGGGAAACCCGCAGTGGCAGCCAGGTTCGGACTCTTCCAAAGTTTCCAGAAAACATCTTCGGGAACAAATTCCTTCAATCGCGATTGCACGGTCCACGCGTGGGCGGCGTAGGGGATGACGATGTTGGTGAAGTGGATCTCGCCGCGCCGCAATTTGTTGGCCACCTCCGACAGGCTGGCCTGGGCATCGAATGTGTACTCGCCGCGAATGAGCTTCAGGTGCCGCGCCCGGGCCCAGAGCTTGAAGAGCGGGGCAGAGTGGATGACGCCTTCCTTTTCCAGTTGGTCCGCGATCTGATCCACCGTGGCGCCCTTCTTGATGAGCACGGTGCCTTGCATCATCAACGGTCCACTGCGCTTCCAGGTCCACAGCGTCCAAAGTGGCAGCAGCGCCAGCAGAGCCGTTGCCAGGAGTAATCGTTTGGACGTGCGGGATCGAGCCATCCTTCGAGGTTATGAGGGTTGAGGTGATGAGGCTATGAGGTTTCGAGACCAGCACCCTCGGCCAGCATCTTCATTTGGGATCCTCCGTTGTTTCAGGATCCAGTTGGATGGGCTCACGCGGCGGCCGCAGGGGGTCCAGCTTGATGAGCTTGGGAACGAATCCATTCAGTCGCAATTCCAGGCTGTGCTCTCCTTTTCCTGGAACGCGCATAAGGTTCGCGGGGCTTTTGCCCACGGATTTGCCATCCAACCAGATTTCGGCGCCGGAAGGCTCGGTTTCCACCTTTAAATCGTAAGGCGCCAGTTCCAGCACCAGGCTCACGAAACCGTCCTGGGGTGTGAGGCTACGATCCACGGTCCGGTAACGCTTTTTCAGCACTCTCAGGTGGCGGCCTGGTTCAGAGAGTGTGATGCGATTCAACGGCGCCTGACCCAGAAATACCCCATCCACGTAGACCGAAGCCCCAGATGGTTCCGTGTGGATGGTGATTTCCTCCAGCCCTGAAGGCAATGCGAGCCAGCGATCCAGGCCGATGCCCAACAGCAGCAGCACCGCCAATCCACCCCCAATCCACTTCACTAAAGGAATGACATGATGGGCTGGCAGGATCGTCGAAAGACTCGATCGGGAATGGGGCCTTGGCGTTTTATCCTCGGCGGGGGGCTGTTCCACGCCACAGGCCAGATAAAGATCACTCACGAAAGCATCGAGATCCGCATAGCGGTTTCGAGGTTCATGGGCCAGGGCTTTTTCGAAGACCACCCGAAGCCTTGAAGTGACATCCATGGGAAATTCCACAACACCTGAGCGGATCTGCTCCAGTGTCTTCCGGGTGCCACACCCACTGAAAGGAAGTTGCCCCAGCAGCGTCTGAAATGCTGTCACCGCGAAAGCAAAGTCATCGGTCTGGGGAGAGGGGCCATGTCCGCTCAACAGCTCCGGGGCGGTGTAGGAAGGTGTGCCGATGAGCGCACCTGTTTGTGTCAGGCCCTCAAGCTGATGATCTTCCTGATTCGGATTCCCATCGGCCGGTTCACTGTCCTGCTCCCCGTGACTGGTCAGGACTTCCAGGTGCGGTTCATCGCTATCCTGGGCGCTGGCAACGGAGAGTAGGCCCCAGGCGGCGGCATGCTTATCCGCCAGCAATTCGGCTTCGGGCAGAGGCACTGAGGCATCCGCCTCGGTGTTCTGCGCGTTGGGAGAATGCCCCTGCGTGGAGAGATCGCTCCCCATGACCTTGGCCACGCCAAAATCAATGAGCTTGGCCTGGCCATCGCGGCTCACCAGGATGTTAGCGGGCTTGACATCCCGGTGGATGATGCCGCCTTCATGGGCGCAGCGCAGGGCCTTTGCAACCTGTCGCAGCCAATCCAGTTTTTCAGAGATGGTCGCGAAGCCCTCCTTGAGAATCTCCGCAAGCTCCCGACCATCCACATACTCCATCACCATGTAGGGGCCGTGATTGATGTCATGGCCCACATCATGAATGGCAACGATGTTGGGGTGCCGGATCCGCGCCCCCAGCGCCGCTTCGCGACGGAAACGCGCCAGGATCACTTCATTTTCAAGCATGTTGTCGCGCTTGATGAGCTTGATCGCCACCTTCATGCCAAGGCCCGGATCATCTGCCAGATACACGCGCCCCATGGCGCCCTGCCCCAGCGTGCCCACAACGCGGTATCGCCCGATGGATTCTGTAGGAACCATAGCCATGGATTCATTGCGGGCGCGCGGCGCGGAAAAATCAACTATGAATGGCGGGACGTTGGGCTGGGGGCGGCGGGCTATCAGCTTTGAGCTATGAGCTATGAGCTTTGCTCATTCATGTTGGCTCATGGCCCATAGCTGTTGGCTGATAGCTCATGGCTGTGGGCGTTGGGCTTGGGACTTGAATGGAGATGGATCGTTTTTTAAACCTGCGCCAGGGTGGAAATCATAGTTGGGATGAAAACCGCGTATCAGGCATCCTGGAAGCATGGATACCAAACCGATCGTCGGCATCATTCTGGGCAGCAAGTCCGATTGGGAAACCATGCGGCCTGCGGCGGACTGTCTACAGGCATTACAGGTTCCCTTCGAAGCCTTGGTCGTGAGTGCGCACCGCACACCGGACAGGCTCTTCCAATACTGCGCAGAAGCCGAAAACAAGGGCCTCCGCGTGATCATCGCTGGAGCCGGCGGCGCGGCGGCTTTGCCAGGCATGGTTGCTGCGAAAACCCATCTCCCGGTGCTAGGTGTTCCCATGCCCAGCGAGGCCTTCAACGGCCTGGATTCGCTGCTTTCCATCGTCCAAATGCCCGCAGGGATCCCCGTCGGCACGCTTGCCATCGGCAAGCCGGGCGCCACCAACGCCGCGCTATTGGCCGCCAGCATCCTGGCACTCAACGATGGCGCTTTGCGGGAAAGACTGCTCGCCTATCGTGAAGCCCAGACCCAGGCCGTGCTGGCGAATGACAAGCTGTCCTAATCTGCCATTCAAAAACAAGAAAAAGCGCGGCCCTGTCCCTGCCCTTTCACCCACGCGTCTTGGCGTGGATTTCCATCACCGCATGCAGCAGCTTGATGGCTTCGGCCCTGGGCCGCTGGAATGCGTTGCGTCCTAAGATGCTGCCAAACCCGCCGCCAGCCGCGATCTCCGTGACTTCCGCCAGCACTTCTTCGGTGCCTTTGGCTTCGCCGCCGCTGAAGATCACGATGCGCCGTCCGTTGAAAGCGCTGCGGATCACTTCACGCACGCGGTCCGAAAGGGTTTCGATGGGAATGCCTGCTTTCTCGAAAGCCACGGCGGCTTCCTTCACTTCCAGATGCTTTTTCGGCGGCTTGATCTTGATGATGTGCGCGCCCAACTGGGCAGCGATTTGCGCCGCGTAGCCCGCCACGTCCACGGCGGTCTCACCGTCCTTGCTCAGCCCCGCACCCCTTGGGTAGGACCACACCACGGTCGGCAGGCCCACGGCCTTGGCCTCCAGGATCAGCTCCCGCAAGGTTTCATACTGGATGTTGCGATCCCCGCTGCCGGGATAGATGGTGTAGCCGATGGCGGTGCAGCCCAGTCGCAGGGCGTCTTCCACCGAACCCGTGATGGCGCTGCAAGGCTCGATGCCTTTTGAGAGCGAATCCGAATTGTTGAGCTTGAGAATGAGCGGGATGTCGCCCGCGTAATCCGATGCCACGTGCTCGATGAAACCGAGCGGCGCCGCGTAGGCGTTGCAGCCTGCTTCAATGGCCAGCTCCACGTGGTAGCGCGGATCGTAGCCCGGCGCATTGGGGGCAAACGAGCGCGCGGGCCCGTGCTCAAAGCCCTGGTCCACCGGCAAAATCACGAACTTGCCCGTGCCCGCCAGCCGCCCATGGTTCATGAGCCGCGCCAGGTTCGCCTTCACGCCCGGATTCTCCGACGAATACCAAGAAAGAATTTCCTTCACGCGGGCCGTAGCCATAGGGACTCCTTGAACAGACATGGTGCATTCATCAAACCCCGAAGGCGTAAATCGCGCAAGGATCAGGTTGTGGGAAGTGAGGGGCCATTGAAGGCCCCCTCTCAGCCAACAATCCCCGGGGTGTTAATCTCTGTCTAATACAACTGGCCGCGCTGTAATGTGTTGCAAGGAATGAGAGGGACATTCTGATGGACGCCACTCTGCCGGACCGCATCGCCTTCCTGGGCGCTTACCTGCCGCGGCTCTGCGGGATCGCCACATTCACCCATGATCTTTGTGAGGCGGTGGCCGACGCGGCTCCTACATCTCAATGCTTCGCCGGTGCGGTGAATGATCACATCGAAGTCTATGACTATCCATCCCGCGTGCGCTTTGAATTGGATGAGAAGGATCTGGATTCCTACCGGCGCGCGGCGGACTTCTTGAACTTCAATAATGCGGATGTACTGTGTGTGCAGCACGAGTTCGGCATCTTCGGCGGACCGGCCGGGAGCCACCTGCTGGCCTTGCTCAAGGAAGTGCGGATGCCGGTGGT
>JANOLT010000141.1:0-2006 GCA_031419915.1 Holophagaceae bacterium | reverse complement strand
GCCCTGTGACTGCCCGGGTCAAGAGAAAGACAGAGCTTCCGCGACCCGCGGTGATCGGCAGGATTCGCGATCCAGGTTTTCGGGGTTCTTCATGCTCGCTAGGGCGGCTGGGCCTTGCGTTCATACAACCAAGGATCGCTTTGATGACTCTCAGTGGCGGCACAAGGGCCGTGAGGGCGGACCCAAGAAAATGTTCAATCGGCCCCCTACCTCAGCGTCCCCTCCATGTCCGCCAGCACATAGGCCAAGATCCCCACGGCGGCGATGTTCTTTTGCATATCGAGCTTGTTGATCTTTTCGAAGGTGTCGGCCTTGGTGTGGTGGATCTCCCAGTAGTGGGTAGTGTCGTGGCTGACGCCGAGGCCTGGGACGCCCTCGCTCACGATGGGGCCCACATCGGTGCCACAGCCGCCCATCTCCATCCGGGTGGCGTCCAGGGGCTCCAGCAGCGGCGCGATGGATTTCAGCAGGGCCAGGGATTTTTCAGCGCGGGCCTTTCCTTCCGGCGTGGTGGTGACAGCCTTGTTGCGGCCTTCGCCGCGGAAGTCCAGGCTGAAGCCCTTCACGGGGCCGTTGCCGCTATCGCTTTCGAGGGCCGCAACGAAGTTACCCAGCTCGGCCTTGTGCGCGTCGCGGTAGCCCTTGCCACCGAAGTCGCCGTTCTCCTCATTGGTGAAGAAGACCACGCGGATGGTGCGCTTAGGCTTGAGGCCCGCATCCAGGATGGCTTTGGCGGCGCCCAGCGTGATCATGCATCCCACGCCGTCATCCTGGGCCCCCTGCCCCACGTCCCAACTATCGAGATGACCGCTTATGAGCACCACCTCATTGGGTTTGTCGGAGCCGACGATCTCACCTACCACGTTGGCCGAAGGGCGGTCAGGGATGAGTTCGTTCTCCATCTCCAGGTGCAGCTGGATGCGCTCGCCGCGCCGCGCCATGCGCCGCATCATCGTGGAATTCTCGATAGTCACGGCAGCGGATGGAATCTTCGGCAGCTTCTCCTCGAAGGCCAAGGTTCCCGTGTGTGGCGTGTCGAAGCTGAGGCTCCCCACCGAGCGCACCAGGGCCGCCACCGCGCCGTACTTTGCCGCGCGGGAGGCGCCGGCCACGCGGTAGCCCACGGTCGCACCATAGCCCGTGAAGGGCACATCGTAGAGCACGATCTTCCCCTTGATCCCCGCTTCACCGAGCTTATCCAGCTCATCGAAACTGCCCACGACCACCACGTCCGCGGTGATGCCGCCCTTGGGCGTCGCCACGCTCATGCCCAGGCCTAAAATTGACAGATCATGTCGCTGGGGCGAAATGGTCCAGGCCTTTTCACTTCCGCGTTTCCAGTAGGGCACGAGGATTTTTTCCGTGTGGACGTTTTGAAGTCCGTTGGCCTTCATGGTCTTCACGGCCCAGACGATGGCCTGATCCAGCCGCTCGGAGCCGCTGATGCGGTGGCCCACCTGGTCGCAAAGCTCGCCAAGCTGGTTATAGGCAGTGGAGGATTGCAGCGAGATGCCCAGGATCTGCGCCGCGGCGGGACGGTAGCGCTCCGCCAATGTTTGGGCGTTTGCCGCGAATGGCATCGTCTGAATCAACGAGGAAACAAGAACCGCCCTGACCATCACGCGCATGGGGATCTCCCGAGCCTCATGTTACTTGGTAGAGATGTTGGAGGAAGGAAAACCAGAAAAGGGCTGACGGATCGTCAAAGGTATCATTCGCGTCATTCGCGGTTGTCTTTCCCCTACTGCTTCGCCGCCGCCTTCAAATGTTCCTCGATCTCCTTCTTCACCTGCTTCATCAGCGGGTTCGGGATGGGCACGCTGAGGTTGTACTGGGCGATGCGCCAGGTCTTGCCGTGCTTCACCAGTACGCCGGAACCCCGCGCGGGGCCCAGGTTTGGCGTATTCAGCTCCTCATCGAACCAAGCGGTGCTCCCATCCGTGGAATAGGTGACGTGGCGCTTCACGGCCTTGAAGGTCCAGGCTTTGCCCTTCTTGAAGTAGGGC
>JANOLT010000140.1:0-2589 GCA_031419915.1 Holophagaceae bacterium | reverse complement strand
GCAGATGACCGGCGTGCAGCTGTCGCTGTTCATTAGGTACGAGATGGTCACCGGATCCGCTCGACCAGAAAGGGCCGCCCGTGGGCGGCCCTTTCTCCAGTGGGATCATCACAGTGTATGCAGAATGTGGAGTTTTCCATGTTACACGATGGATACTAGCGGTGGAGCCGCGACATGGAGACACGCCACGACGCGGCATCCAAGAACCATTTCCCGGAGCCCTAGATGCCCCTGCCCATTCCGGCCCCCGATCCGCTGCTGCTGCCGATGCCGCCTTCCGTCCTGAAGGTGCTTCTATTGGCCACCTTCACGCTGCACCTCATGGCCGTGAACATCGGTGTCGGGGGAAGCCTCATCATGGCCGTGCATGCAATCCGAGGAAAGCCGGAAGACCGTGATCTGGTGCGCCGTCTCGCCCCCATGCTGCCTTCCGCCGTCACCTTCGCCATCACGTTGGGCATCGCGCCCCTGCTCTTTGTCCAACTGACCTACGGCCCGTTCTTCTACACGGCCTCAGTGCTGACGGCCTTCCCATGGATGGCACTCATCTTCCTGCTGATGGCGGGCTATACGCTGCTCTACCGATTCGTGGGATCCGCGGCTTCGGAAACTTTCCATACCGTGAGCGGCATCGCGGGAGCCCTGCTGCTGCTTTCGGTGGGCCTGATGCTGGTGAACGTCACCACGCTCTCACTACGCCCCGATCTGTGGGCCGCCCACGCGGCGGCGTCGCCCCACGGCCTGCGCATGAACACGGCAGATCCGAGGTTGTGGCCGCGTTACTTACACCTGGTGGCGGGCATCGCGGCGGTGGCGGGAATCCTCATGGCCGGATGGGGCGCGTGGAGGAACCATCTCTACGCGCGCCGCGCGGGCCTGCGCTGGTTTCTCGCCGCCACCGCGAGCCAGGCGGTCTGGGGCACTTGGCTGCTCATGAAGCAGCCCGCGCCCGTGCTGGACCTGCTTCTGGATGGCAGCTCGGCTGCGAGCCTGACGATGTGGGCCTCCATCACCTGTGGCGCCCTGGCATTGTTGATGGCGATTCCCGCCAGCCAGGAAGGCTCCCCGGCGAAGGCCGTGTGGCCACCCTTCGGCCTGGCCATGGCTTCGGTCCTCGGGATGATCCTGACGCGTGACCAGGCGCGGGACGCCAGCCTCGCGGCCTTCGGTTTCAATCCCGCCGCCCTGCCCTACCGGACCGACTGGCTCTCCCTGGGCGTCTTCGGCCTCACCTTCCTGGGATTGGCCGTCCTGCTGATCGTTATCTTGCGGTGGGCCGCGCAGCCCAGGCCCTCCGCGCCCAGCGCTGAACAGGAGGCCCCATGAACCATCCCATTTGGGACCTCCCCTTGCTTGGAAGCGGCTGGATCATCGGCATCATCAGCATCATCCACGTGTCCATCGCCCACCTCGTCGTCGGGGCCGGAATCTGGCTGGCCATCATGGAAGGCCGCGCCCAGCAGACCGGGGACGCAGATTTGCTCGACTGGTTGCGGGGCCGGGTCAAGGCCCTGCTTTGGCTGTCCAGCATCTTCGGGGCAGGTACGGGTGTCGGCATCTGGGTGGCCATCGGTCTCGTGAATCCCACCGCCACCCAGCACCTGATCCGCGCCTTCGTCATGGGCTGGGCCATCGAATGGCTGCTGTTCGCGGGCGAAATGGCCACGCTGATCGTGCTGGTCCGGGCCTATGACCGCCTGAAACCGCGCCAGCGACTGGCCCTGACCCGGCTCTACGCCCTGTTCGCCTGGCTGAGCCTGGTCGTCATCAACGGCATCATCACCTTCATGCTGAGCCCCGGCAAGGGCTGGACCGCCAGCCACGCCATGTGGGACGGCTTCTTCAATGCCACCTACCTGCCGAGCCTGCTGCTGCGAACTTTCGTGGCCCTGGCTCTGGGAGGCTTGTGGGCCCTGGCTTCCGGCGGAGCAGCAGATGCGGCGCTGAAGCCACGGATCCTGAAGCCCACGGCCCTTTTCACCCTGATCGGCGTGGTGCTCGCGCCCTTGGCTGGCTGGTACTACTTCCATAGCTTTCCGACTGCGGCGAAGGAACTGGTATTGGGGAACCTCACCGGCGCAACGAGCCTGGCCATCGGCTTCCGCTGGGCCATGTGGGGCCTAGCGGCCTTCATGGTGCCGGCCCTGCTGGCCTTGTGGGCGGCCTTCGCCGCAAAGTCCTTCCGGCGCCCGGCCGCGCTGCTGGGCCTGCTGTTGGCTTGCTGGGGCTTCGGCGGCTTCGAGTGGATTCGCGAGGTGGCCCGCAAACCCTTCGTCATCCGGGAGGTGATGTATTCCAATGGCATCCGGGTGGACCAGGTGGCCGGTTACCAAAAAGACGGCTTCCTGCCGCAGAATGCCTGGGCCCGGACTTTCGCCGCTTCGAAGGGCGATACCGATCTGGCCCGGGGCGAAGCGATCCTGCGCAGCCAGTGCCTGGCCTGCCATACCCGCGAAGGCTATCGCAGCCTGAAGGCTCTTACCGCCAGAAACTCCGAGGAGGACAACGTGCTGCTGATCCAGGGCCTGCGCGAACTGGATCCGGGCATGAACCCTTATCTGGATCGCATGCCGCCCTTCGCTGGCACTG
>JANOLT010000139.1:0-4543 GCA_031419915.1 Holophagaceae bacterium | reverse complement strand
GCTCTTCGCTCGTGATGGGGTGGTTGGGCTCGTCGTGGATGACCTTGCCATCCCGGAGCTTCACGATGCGATGGGCATGGCGGGCGATGTCTTCTTCATGCGTGACGATGATGATGGTGTTGCCGTTCTGATAGAGTTCTTCGAAAAGCGCCATGATCTCGATGCTGGTCTTGGAATCCAGGGCGCCGGTGGGTTCATCCGCGAGAAGAATGGATGGATTGTTCACCAAGGCCCGGGCGATGGCCACGCGCTGGCGCTGACCACCAGATAGCTGATTCGGCATATGATCACCACGAGTTCCAAGCCCCACGTTCTCTAAGGCTTTGCGCGACGCGATATGACGATCCGCCGGGCTCATGCCCGCGTAGATCAGCGGCAATTCCACGTTCTGCATGGCGGTGGTGCGGGCCAGCAGGTTGAAAGTCTGGAACACGAAACCGATTTCCTCATTGCGGATTTGAGCAAGTTCGTCATCGCTCATGGCAGAGGCCAATTTCCCATTGAGCTCGTAGGTGCCCTCCGTTGGGGAGTCCAGGCAACCAATGACATTCATCATTGTGGATTTGCCGGACCCCGAAGGTCCCATGATGGCCACGTACTCCCCGCGGCCAATGGTAAGCGAGACGCCGTCCAACGCGCGCACTTCCATATCGCCCATCACATAAACCTTGGTGATGTCCTGGAATTTAATCAGCGGTGAGTCGGTCATATCAGTTCCTCGACAATTCAAGTATCCAGATTGAGGCCTAGGTGCCTCGTTTGACTAGGATGGCTTCGCGCGATAGGGGTGCATGGTTTAGGCCAGCCGCTCAACCGCCAGTGGTCAGGGGGCTCGGAGGCTCATCGGGCGTGTGTTCGCGTGGGCCTAGCCGCGTCGAGGGGGGGAACCATGTGTCGAGCAAAGCCTTGTGACGCGCCCCGTATTCCCGGAACCAAAACCATATCCGGGTTCCCAGGGTGACTTTCCGGGTGCTGTCTGGCACCCCATAGATATCAAGGCCTAGGCTGCTGCCAAGGTAGATGGCCCGGGCCATGTGGAAGTCCGAGGTGACCACCACTAAACGTTGAAGCCCAAATACCATATTTGCTCGTTTTAGGCTGTCGTAAGTGCGGCGACCGGCATAGTCGGCAATCACCAGATCCGATGGCACCCCTTGTTTCAAAAGCCACCTGCGCATGGCCTGGGGCTCGTTATAACTGGCGGCACGATTGTCTCCACTCACAAGGAACCAGGTCACCTTCCCGGCGCGGTAGAGATCCAGGGCCGTGCGAAGCCGCCCTTCCAGCACGGCGGTAGGCTCGCCATCGGAATAAATTCCGGCCCCAAGCACCAGCACCGGAGATTTGAAGTCCGGGGCCTGGGCCAACGAAAAAATACGCCCCCGGCTATGGGACGGGAACCTTTGGACGGTCCAGAACAGATCGCCCAAGAAGAACAATGTGAGAATCACCCAGATCCATTGAGCGATCCGGGGCATAAGACGGGAACGAGCTGATTCAGAAGAAGCCATCGTGGGTTAGCATAGAACCTTCGCCCTGTATCAAGACCCAAGCCTTGCCCATGACCCGAATGCATCACCTGATCCCGAGCAGGGATCCTGAAGTGAACGGAAGCCGAATGAACCAATACAATCGAGCCATGAATGCCCTTATGTCGGGCCACCATCGAAATGGCCGAGCTATTATTTTGCAACGGCCTGCGTTCCGGCGCCCCGTCAGCCTGATTCCCTTCGCTGCCCTGACGCTGCTCTTGAGCGGTGGCCTCGGTTGTTTCCGGGCGACGGGAATCCAGCGGGGTTCCCTGGCGGGATTCGAAATCCCCGTTGTCGGCGGAGATCGGCCGGCAGGCCTGAAGGCCGAGGCCGCCGCTGGGGATTATTACCTGGGCAACGATTTCGTGGAATTGGCCGTGGATGGCACACCCTTCGGGGCTGGGCAGGCGGTGGTCGGCGCCGCCAGCGGCGGCAGCATAATTGATCTCAGCTACATCGGCCTGGATACTAGCTTCAAACGTGTTTCGATCCCTGGTGACATGATTGATCGTCTTACGCCAGTGGCGAATCAGGATCCAGAATTGCCCTTTGTGTTCGATCGTTTCATGCCGGTGGCCGGCAATGGTGATTTCAGCATCCAGATGACAGGATACCTGCTGGACACCAAGCACAAGCTCAGTGGCGCCACGTGGGATCCCATGGGCCGCGTACAAGGCGTGACGGTGTCCCACAAAGTCACGCTTGGGAAGACGGATCGCTTCTACACCATGGAAACCACGGTCAAGAATGGTGGCAGCGGAACAGTTTCCGTGCAGAATCTCGGGGACTTTCTATACCAGCTCGGTGGTGGTCTGCGGATCGTAGTCCCGGCCGATGCCGACGCAGCCGGTTCCCCCTTGCTTTCGGGTGCATGGGGCGTGCAGATTCCTGGCAGCGATTTCGCTAATCCGCTCACGACGAGCGTGCGTGCCGGAATGGCCGGGTTCATTGGGGTGGAGCCTGCGGCAGAGACACTGGATTCCCACACCAGCCTGGGCATCCTGCCTCTGGATGGGGATCACGTGTTGGTGGCCTCGGATCCTCAAAATGCGCTTGCCGAAACCCGGCCCATCTTCCCGCAGCGCGTGGTGGTGGGAAGTCTTCCCGCCGGAAGTCTTGCCGCGGGCCAGTCCCTGACCTATCGGCGCAAACTCTTCATGGTTGGGGGCCTGAGTACGGGCGGTGCTCTACCAAGCCGCACGACGGGGATCTTCAACATCATGATCACGGATCGGGCCATGCGGGCCACGGCTACGGCTCAGGATCTGGGTGCTGTGATTTACGCTACCTTCGGCACGGCTCAAACCGGTGGGGAACTTCAAACGGAAATCCGGTTCGAGCGCAATCAGGGAACTAACGCAGCCCCCATCTGGCATCTCGAGCGTGTGGATTGGCTGGAAACCCCAGATAATTCTCTATCTGCGGTGGGCCAAGTGGGCACGGCTCTGCCTGTTGGAAGCTATCGGGTGATCATCCGGAACCGCAACCAGAGCCACATCCAGACCCTGTTCAGCAACGCACTGGATTCCACCACGCGGCCCAATCTGCTGACGCCGCTCATTATCACGAAGAACACCCTTTTCGCTGTGAGCCAACAGCTTGCGCCAGAACGTGGGGATGTCGTCATCACCAATAATTCCCGGGTGGACACATTTATCGGGTCCAAGGTGGTGCCCCATTTTTTCTCCACCCGGACGAAAGATCTCACCACGGGCAATTTCCAGCCCTTACGCTTCACATTTGTGGGCCAAGGAAGTACGCCCGATCCGGCATTCCAAAGGGTTCGCAGTCTTGCGGGTTCATTCGACCCGGTGACTAAAGGGAAACTGGTCACTAGTGCCAATTTTGGAAGCTACCACTTCCTGGCTGGAAACCAGCTCTTCGGTTCCGCGTTTGTCCCCGGGTCACTGCCTGGGGCCAGCACTGCCTTCGTGTCCTTTCCATTGGGCAACTTCCTGGCTTACGCCAGCCGGGGTCCCCTTGGTTATCTGGATTCCCAGGTGGTCGAGGCCTCGACAGTTCCTGGATCGGGAAGCTTCTTCAACCATTCTTTCATCGTCGTTCCCGCAGTCATGCCAAGCGGTTGGACCGCCTTCGATGTGCCCGGTCCTTCCCAGGCCACCGGTGGTGGCATGTTGCCGTACGAAAAACTCTCCTCGGCCTTGGCTGAGAACGTAAGCGTGGTGGGGCTTCTGGAAAATGATCGCTTTGAGGATGCTGGCCGGATCCACAACGATTTCGCGCTTGAATTCAACCTCCCCGGTTTGGATGCTTCCTACCGCACTGCCATTGGAGCAGATCCTCTTACTTTTGGTGCCCGAAGCACAATGCTGACCCAGGATGGAGTTGCCACTGCATTCTTTACTCCAGCACCGCGGGTGGAACGCAACCGTGGCGCGAGGCCATCGCAGGGTTGGAACCTGGCGGATTTCATCAACCAATCCGAAGGCTCTTATGTTGTGGTCCAGCGCCCCCGTGGCCCTCAAGGGATTTTCACCCTTCGCGCTTTCGATCGCACCGTACCCCTTGGAACTGGCGTGAATACATGGTGGAATGCCACGGGGCCTTTGTCCCAGGGCGTCACCGTGGGCAGCTTCAACGCCCTTGAATTGCTCCGCGCCGAAGGTTTCAATACCTCCAATCCAGACCCATGGTTCACGGAATTCAAAGCTGTGCGCCTCGACTGGTTCGCTTTGCTGAACCAGCAGACGCCTGCGAATTTCACAAAGGGACTAGGCCTTTCTTCAGGCCTCTACAGCCTTGATACACCGGTAGGATTAGCCCGCACCTACCTGAAACTTGGATCGGCTATTCCCACGGGAGCTGATCTGAGTGCTGTTCTCAATGCCCTGAAGAGCGGTGCTGCGGTTGCTTCCACGGGGCCCCTTCTGGACGTGAGCATCAACGGAACGGGCCCTGGTGGCACCGTGACCGGCGCGGCACTGAATGTCTCGATCACTGTTTACTCGCCGGATTGGGCCCCCGTGGACGAAGTCCGCATCATCGTCAAC
>JANOLT010000138.1:0-4597 GCA_031419915.1 Holophagaceae bacterium | reverse complement strand
CTGGCCAGGAGCCGCTTCAGATCCCATTCCCAGGGGCCGCGGCAGGTCTCGTCGAAATCATTGAGATCAAAGACAAGGCTGCCGTCGTGTTTCCCGAAAGCGCCGAAATTAATCAGGTGGGCGTCGCCACAGAGCTGGCTGTGCAGGCCTGTGGTGGGCCACGGTGCGAGGTCCGCCGCCATCAGCGCCGCATTGCCCCGGAAGAAATAGAAAGGTGACTGCGCCATGCGCCCCCACCGGATGGGCAGCAGGGCAGGGTCCCGGTGCGCCACCGCGGCTTTCAGTACCCCAATGGGTTCAGGCCGATCTGCGGCGACCTTCCATAGCCCCTGGTCGGCCCGCTTCAGGCCTTCCCGCAGGGCCTTGCCTGCAATTTTTCTCTCTTCAGGGGTGGTCAAGGGATTCCCGTAAATTCGCCGTGAAAAAAATTTGGAACCGCGAATGCCGCAAATTCATGTCGTTGATTCGCGTCTATTCGCGCAATTCGCGGTTTCATTTTTCCCTAAGCCCGCTCCACCGCCATGGCGATCGCATTGCCGCCACCCAGACACAGCGCCGCGATGCCGCGTTGCTTGTCGTGGCGTTCCAGTGCGCTCAGCAGTGTGGCCATGATGCGGGCGCCGCTGGCGCCGATGGGGTGGCCCAGGGCGACGGCACCACCGTGGATGTTGATGCGGTCCACGGGGATCTTCAGTTCGCGGTGGATGGCCACCAGCTGCACAGCGAAGGCTTCGTTGATCTCCCATAGATCCACGTCATTCACTGACCAGCCGAGTTTGGCCAGCAGCTTCTTGATGGCCTCCACCGGCGCCATGAGCACCCATTCCGGGTCCAGGCCCGCAGTGGCCGTGCCAAGGATGAGGGCCTGGATGGGCAGGTTGTGAGCCTTCGCATAATCATCGGTGGTCACCAGGGCTGCGGCCGCGCCATCGTTGACGCTGGGGGCATTTCCGGCGGTGACGGTGCCATCCTTTTTGAAGGCGGGCTTGAGCTTCGCCAGGGTTTCCAAGGAGGTATCCGCGCGAGGCCCTTCATCTTGACTCACGATCACGTCCCCTTTGCGGCCGGGCACGGTGACGGGCACCATTTCTGCGTCGAAGGCACCCGAAGCCATGGCTGCCAGTGCCTTGCGGTGGCTCTCGACGCTCCAGGCATCCTGCTCTTCGCGACTGATGGAATATTTGTCTGCCACTAACTCCCCGGTCACACCCATGTGCTGGTCGGTCATGGCGCACCAGAGGCCGTCCAGGATCATGCTGTCCAGGGCCTGGGCATGGCCCATGCGCGCCCCCCCACGGAGTTTGGGCATCAAGTAGGGCGCATTGGACATGGACTCCATGCCGCCCGCAAGGATCACCTCGTGATCCCCCAAGCGCACGCTGTTGGCGGCCAGTTGAATGGCTTTCAGCCCCGATCCGCAAACCTTGTTGATGGTCAAGGCCGAGACGGAAGAGGGAAGGCCACCCTTCAATGCCGCCTGGCGCGCGGGGGCCTGGCCGACACCTGCCGAGACCACATTGCCGAAGATCGCCTCGGTCACCGGCAGCCCTGGAAAGCGCGCCAGCAGCGCCTTCACGACCGGTGCGGCCAGTTCCGGAGCCGATAAGGATGAGAGCCCGCCCTGGAACTTTCCCACTGGCGTGCGAAGGCATTTGAGAATCACGGCTTGGGACATGGGAACCTATTGAAGAAACCGAATCCACGGATGAACACGGTGTTAATTTGTGACCTAGAAGCGCTGCCCTCTTGGCTTCAGCGGCACGTCTTCTTCCATGCTGTTGAAATCCGTATCGTCGAGCTTCACGGTGGTGGATGAAGGCGGGAAGCGCTCGGGGGCTTCTTCTTGCAGGAACCGCCGGGTGCGCTCCATGAGCGATTCCATATCCTCCAGCATGCGAATCCGCTCCATCTTCATATTGCGCATCTGCACCTCCAGTTCGGCTACATGCTGATGGGCTTCGCGGATGATCTCGTCGGCCTTGAATTGGGCTTCTTTCAGGGTCAGATCCTTCTCTCGGTTGGCGGTGTCCAGAACGTCTTCCTTGGTGCGCTGGGCCTGCAGCAGGGTCTCTCGGAAAATGCGGTCCTGCTCCTGGTATTGGCGGTTGCGCTCCCGGAGACTCAGGATCTCCTCGCGCATGCGGGAGTTCTCACCCAGGATTTCTTCCCAATCGGCGGCGATTTCATGCAGAAAGCCCCGCACCTCGCCTTCCTCAAAGCCCCGGAAGGATTTCTCGAAGTCCCGCCTTTGGATGTCCAGGGGTGTGAATCTCATGGAAGCTCCAGATTTCAGGAGGCCGCGCGAAGGAAGATATTTTTGATCAGCGACAGCAGGATGATGGCGATCATGGCGTCAAAGCTGAACCCTCCGATGGGCGGAATCACCGCCCGGATAGGCAGGAGAATGGGTTCGACGATGGCGTTGAGCAATCGTACCAGCGGGTTACCCGGACTGGGCCGGAACCAGGACATGAGTGCCCAAATGATGATCAGAATGGATAAAGCGTTCATCAACTGGGCCAAAATGTAAAACATCAGGGGCATGCCGCATCCAATCAGGTAGGTTCATCATAGCCTTACAGGGTCCAGAATGGCCCTGGGGCACCAGCCTTTGGAGTTTCCCATGCGGATCGGAATTTCCTGCTACTCGACCTTTGGCGGACGGGGCCCCATCCGCGAACCGGAGGTGAGCGGGAGCACAGGACTAGATGTCCTGTGCGATATGGGGGTTGTCGGCGGAGCCGCGGGAACCGCTGCACTGGACGGGAGCTGCAAATGAGGATCGGCATTTCCTGCTACTCGACCTTTGGCGGTTCGGGTGTGGTGGCCACGGAGGTCGGGAAGGCCCTGGCGGCGCGCGGCCACGAGGTCCACGTCCTGAGTCCCTCCATGCCTCCCCGGCTCACAGGCTTTGAAAACCGGATTTATTTTCATGAGGTCACGGCGAGTCCGTATCCGCTTTTTGAGAGCGCCCCGTTCTCCATCGCGCTGGCTTCAAAAATGGCCGACGTGGCCGCCCACCATGGCTTGGAAGTCATGCATGCCCACTACGCGATCCCCCATGCCATGGCGGCCCTGCTGGCGCGCATGGCGCTGGATGGAAAATTGAAAGTGGTCACAACCCTTCACGGAACCGACATCACGGTGGTCGGGGCGGATCCCAGCTACCTCCCCATGGTGAAGCTGGCCCTTAGAGAGAGCGATGCCGTCACGTCCGTCAGCCAGTATCTGAAGGAAGAGACCATCCGCACTTTTGGCATGGGCGAGCATATCGAAGTGATTCCGAATTTTGTGGAACCACCCACCATGGATCATCCGGAATGCCGCGCTTGGCTTGCGCCGGACCAGGCCTTCGTGCTTACCCACATCTCCAATTTCCGGCCTGTGAAACGAGTGATGGATGTGGTACGAATATTCGAACGGGTGAGAAAGGAAGTTCCCACCCGCCTAGTGATGGTGGGGGACGGCCCGGACCGCGCCGAGGCTGAGAACTATTGCAGGCAACAAGGATTCGAGGACGAAGTCCGCTTCACCGGCAAGCAGTTGGATATCGGAACCGTGCTGGCTTGCAGTGATCTGTTCCTGCTGCCATCGGCCACCGAGAGTTTCGGTCTCGCCGCCTTGGAAGCCATGGCGCACCGCGTGCCCGTCATCGCCAGCCGCGTGGGCGGCATCCCTGAGGTCATCCGCCATGGCGTGGATGGATTCCTGGAACCCGCCGGGGATGTGGACGCCATGGCCCTTGACGCGATCCGCCTTCTCAAGGACAAGGACCTTCGTCGCAAGTTCGGGGAGTCGGCGCGGAAGCGCGCAGAAACCACCTTCGCCGAGGATCCGATCATTGATCTTTATGAATCCCTGTATGAACGGGTTCTCTCGATCCCGAAATCCAGCGTGGAAATCAGCGCCCATCCGGGATAAAATGATTGCTTCGGCTGGGTAGCTCAGGTGGTTAGAGCGAGGGTCTCATAATTCCTAGGTCGGCGGTTCGAGTCCGCCTCCAGCCACCAAAATGCTTCCTCGATTTCCAGATCGTGGAGGCTTTTTCATTGGGGTTCCAAGCTTGGCGGACTCGACCCTTCGGGTTCTCGTCCCGCCTAACGCACGCTCCCGCGTGCTCCCAATCGCGCTTTGCGCTCTTGGAGGCGGGAGCCCTCCTCCAGCCACCAAATCACCACCGATGCATGATCCAGATGGAGCCGGAAGGCAAGCTTCTGGTAGAACTAGTCCATGCTCGAATCCCCTTTTACTGACGTTGAATGCCGCATCCTGGGCTGTCTCATGGAGAAGCAGCACACGACGCCGGACTATTACCCACTGACACTGAATGCGCTGGTGGCGGCCTGCAATCAGACCTCCAATCGCCATCCGCTGGTGGCTTACAGTGAACAAATTGTTTCGGATGGCCTGGAGTCTTTGCGGCACCGCCAGCTGGTCTGGGTCGTGAGCACGAGCGGAAGCCGCACGATTAAGTACGAGCAACGGCTCACAGAATCACTTCATCTGTCGCTCCAGGAAACAGCCCTTCTGTGCGTCCTGATGTTGCGAGGGCCACAAACCCTCGGCGAGCTGCGTGGGCGATCAGAGCGCGTTTATC
>JANOLT010000137.1:0-2553 GCA_031419915.1 Holophagaceae bacterium | reverse complement strand
CCAAGCACCTGGACGAACACGTGGCGCGTCTGCAACTAAGAAAGATCAACGCGCAACTCACCGAACTGAGCGATGACCAGGCCAAGTACATCGGCGTGAGCAAAGCAGGTCCGTATAAAGCCGATAGCTACCGGTACTGATAGGGCTATGAGCTATGAGCTATGGGCCATGAGCTGATAGTCGCTGATAGCTCATGGCTGATAGCTGAACGAGCCATGAGCTGCTTGCTCAATTCGCCTTCATGAATTTCTCGTCGGTGCCCATCAGCACCCAATCCCGGCCCTGCTTCTGGTAGGTGGCGTGGCGGTCTTTGGTTTCGCCGATCTTCACGCCGGGATGCAGGGCTTCGAAGAGCGGGAATTGGGTGGTGGGTTTCACCAGGCGCACCTGGTAGGTGACCACGGAACCGTTGCCTGCCGGGTTAATGCTCGTGGCTCTCACGAAAACCGCTTCGGCGGCCTTCACCTGGAAACCGCCGGAAGGCGCGGCCATAGCGGTTTTCGGTGCGTTGGAATTCAGTTGGTAAGTGAATTCCTCCCGCTTTTCTTGGTCATTGCGCTGAATGGTGAACCAGCCGGTCTTGGCCAGGTTGTCATGGAGCAGCAGCAGTTTTTTGTGCGCATCGCTGCCTTTTTCAGCTGACACCTTGGCGGGCACGGGCACCATGACCATCACCGGGTAGTCCTTTTTGATATCGCGCTCCGCCTCGCTTTTCTGCAGCTTTGAAGAACCGCAGGCCAGGAGGAGGAGAACTACAGGTGCGAGCAGGACGCGGCGCATGGGATCTCCAGAGGTTTCAAAAGCTCATAGCTCTTCAGCGCACGGGTTGCGGTGTGGGCAGTGGGGGAAGGGTGTTTTCCTTCACGGGGTCCAGGAACTCGCCATCCTTCACCAGAATGTCTGCGGCCATGCCGAAGCCACCGGGCTCGAAGTCAGTTCCCAAGCAGCAGAAATGATAGTGATCGAGCTTGGTGTTGAAACGCTGGCTCAATTTGCCCCGGCGATCCGTGACGTCCTCGATGGGCACACCCACAAAGGCGCGATAGGGGAAGGGGTGGCCCCACAGTGTCAGGGGCGCGGACTCAAGGTATTCCGGCACCAGATCCATAAGGCTGCTCGGATATTCGCCCTTTTGGGTCTTGTATCGCGTGAGCGCATCCATGACCCGTTTCATCATGGTTCGGACTGCCTGCCGCTGCTGGGCCAGCTCTTTTTTTTGCAGCGCATCAATCTGGAAGATATCTTTTCGGGCTTTAATAGCGGCTTCGGAGTCCGGGAATTGCTTGACGATTTCCGCCATCATCAGGCGTGCCGCATCCCCGTGGCCAGCCTGATTTTTCTGAAGCGCGTCATCGTAGAGATGGGTAGGCAGCCGTGGGTCCTCGCTATCGCCGCACCCAAGGGCCAGCAGCAATAGGACGGGCAGGCTATATAGAAGTTTCGGTGACATGGCCATTCAGCATACGGTGCGCTAAGCCCCATGGCAATGAAGGCACGAGCCCTACTCCAAATCCCAGCGCGCGCATCAAGGAAGGTAGGATTGAAACCTGGGGGCACGATGCAGGATCATCCATGGCTGGTGGGAATTGTAGGGGGGTCTGGCAGCGGGAAAACCGCCGTCGCCAATGAGCTGGTGCGCCGCATTCGCAAGGGCTCGGCCGGTTCTGGGAAGGGAGCGGGAATCGGCGCGCTACTGCTGGACATGGACGCCTACTACGCGCCACTGGATGTAGTGAAAGCGCGATTCGGGAATAACCCCATCAACTGGGATCATCCCCACGCCTTTGATCTGGATTTGATGGCCGCCCACATGTCCGCGCTCCGTCGCAAGGAGCCCATCCGGAAACCCATCTACGACTTCGCCATCAGCGACCGCACTGGCTTTGGCCCTCCGCTTCCGCCTCAGCCGGTGGTGATCCTGGAAGGCTTGCTGCTCCTTGCCCTACCGGAGTTGCGGGAACAACTGGACGTGAAGATCTTCGTGGATACTGATGCCGACATTCGCATCCTGCGCCGCATACGCCGGGATACCAAGGAACGTGGACGAACTCTGGACAGCGTGATGGAGCAGTACGAGCAGAGCGTGCGGCCCATGCACCTGGAGTTCGTCGAACCCAGCAAACGATGGGCGGATCTCATCGTGCCCACGGGAGTGGAGAACCGCCGGGCCCTTGAGATGATCACGCATCACATCCTGGGGCGCATCCAATCGGTGCCGGAGAAAACCTGAGATGCGGCTCCTGGCCCAGCATTCCGAAGGCTTCGATCCAGCCGCCCACTGGATTGAGGGGGACGTGAGCACCCGGCAGGACTCGCGGCTCTTCACTCAAATGGTGGCCCGGCGCACCTCGCCCCATACCGGAAGAGAGCACGCCTTTTACCGATTGCAGGGGCCGGATTGGGTGAATGTAATCGCCTTCACCCAGGGTCTGGAGTTGGTCGTGGTGGAGCAGTACAGGCATGGCATCAACGAAGCCACCTTTGAGATTCCAGGGGGATGTTGCGATGGTGGCGAGACTCCCCTGGAATCCGCCCAGCGCGAGCTGCTAGAAG
>JANOLT010000136.1:0-2146 GCA_031419915.1 Holophagaceae bacterium | reverse complement strand
ATCCCTTCGCGGATTTGGCGGAAACCGAGGCGGCCATGCAGGCATTGGTCCAAGCCGAATCAGAACCATTGGCGATGAAACTTCCAAGATTGCCCGGTACAAAGGAATCGCGCTTCGCCCATCTGCTTGCTGGCCCGGTGGAAGCCAATGCCGTGGTCGCAGTCCTAGCGGCCCTAGAGGAAGAAAAGGCCAAAAGCCCTCCAACACTTGCGCTGCTAGAGGCCGAAGTGCAAGGCCTGCGCGCGGAACTGGCGGAATTGCGCACTGCCTTCGAAGCTTTCAAGGCGCTACATCTTTTTCGTTGATGCCTTGGCTGACGCCTTTTTCACTGAAGAGCCTTTCAACTCCTGCGCGTCGGTGATGATCACGGCGGTGACCGGCACATCGCTCATCTGAACGTTATGGGTGGGCACGGCCTTGATCTTGTCCACGGTGTCCATGCCTTCGATGACGCTGCCGAAAACGCAGTAGCCCCAGCTATCAGCCTTTGGATCCAAACTGGCGGTATTGTCTTTCACGTTGATGAAGAATTGGCTGCTGGCGCTATGAGGGTCATTGGTGCGGGCCATGGCGATGGTGCCACGAGTGTTGTGAAGACCCGCTGCCATGGCTGCCTTGGCCTCATTCACCAGCGGTGGGTCTCCGGCCTTCTTCTTTAAATCCGCAGTGAAACCGCCGCCCTGGATCATGAAAGTAGGAATGACCCTGTGAAATGTGGTGCCCTTGTAATAGCCCTTACGAACGTAATTCATGAAGTTGGCAACGGTCTTGGGGGCGGCTTTGGGTTCCAATTCCAGCGTGAATGAGCCGAGGTTTGTCGTGAATTTGACCCGTGGCTTCTCGAGTTGGTCCGTGGCGAGAAGGGGCAGGGCGAGAAGGATGGAGAACACTGCAGCGCGCATGGGGATTCCCTTTCCGGAAAGTTTAATGATCGCAGTAGCGTGGCCCCTGTGGGATTCGAACCCACGCCTTAGCGCTTATGAGGCGCCCGCTCTGACCGCTGAGCTAAAGGGCCACTCCCATTCAAACACGGGTTGGATTCGTTTCGCGCTGCAAGAAGGCTGAGGAATGGCTGGTAACATGGCTCGATTCCCCTTGTCGCTTTTTTCGGAGCCACCCACTTGGAACATGAGACCAAATCATTTACTGGGCCTGGAGCCGGGTCCACATCAGACATTGAACAGGGCAAGGGGGTTCTCCGCTCTGCCATAGGTGCGCTTCATTGGCTGAATGCCCATTGGCAGGCGGAAATGGTATCCACTTGGGTGGATTCAGTTTCGAGTCAAAGCGGTCGGATCGTCCTTTCGGGCATGGGCAAATCAGGACTGGTGGCGCAAAAGATCTCCTCGACCTTTGTTTCAACTGGTTCCCCCAGTTTGTTCATGCATCCAGCTGAAGCGATGCATGGTGATCTGGGGATGGTGATTCCGGGCGATTCGGTGCTGCTGCTTTCCAACAGTGGGGAAAGCGAGGAGATACTTCGAATTTTACCTAGCCTGTCCCGGTTGGGTATTCCCATTGCCGCCATTACTTCCAATAACAGTAGCTCTTTGGGGCAGACAGCTCGCTGGTGCTTTTCCTATCAACTACCTGATGGGGAAGGATGTCCGATTGATTTGGCTCCCATGGCAAGCACCACTATGCAACTCATATGGGGAGATATTCTCGCTGCCTGTCTGATGAGTCGTAAGGGATTTACAGCTGAACGATTCGCAGCGCTTCATCCAGGTGGAAGCCTTGGCGCCAAATTATTAAAAATAAAGGATCTGATGCATTCTTCTTTTCCTGTGGTTGATCTATCTGCAACCCTGATCCAAACGCTACAGTGCATCTCGAATGGCAAATTAGGAATGGCAGTCGTGCTGGAGGGAAGTGAACTCAAGGGGGTGATCAGCGACGGCGACATCCGCCGGGCACTGGAGGGGACCCAGGGCCAAGGAATCAATCCACTTCAATTTAAGGCCGCTGACATGCTGAGTGGTCATCCTCCTTACACAATCACATCTGATCGGCTGGCCGCAGAGGCGGCAGGGGTGATGGAGTCCCATAAAATCACGTTTCTTGTCGTTTTTGATTCCACTAAGCCTTGTGGAGTCATTCATATCCACGATCTCCTCAACGCTAAGGTAATTTGTAGTTGATCGTG
>JANOLT010000135.1:0-4875 GCA_031419915.1 Holophagaceae bacterium | reverse complement strand
GTTGCAGAAGCGCATTGGCACCTTCCACAATCGCTTGGTGAATCTTGAAGACCCACGCCCAGGAGGCGCGCAGCGATTCAGCGAAGCCATGTCGCGCATCCGTTCAGCGGGCCTCGCGCAGCTGGGTGGCGAAAAAGTTGTGGCTTGGGAAGACTTCCAGAGTGGCCTGTGGCACGGGCCGAACGGTGAAGTGGCACCCATCCTGGATCGTCCCGATCGAAAGGATATCGCCCAGGAAATCCCTCGCAGCAATGTGCTGAAATTCCGCATGGAAAGCGGGGCCTTCGCGGCCTTCCGCCCCAGCGGCACCGAGCCCAAACTCAAGATCTACCTGCAAAGCCGGACGGACACCGCGCTGCTCGACAAGCTCGAAGCAGAAGGAAGAGCTTTGCTCGATATTTAGGGGCCGTTACGCAGTGGCCAGCGCGTTTCTGGCCACTGCGTTACGGCCCCTTATGTCGGCCGCAGGCCGACGCGGTGGATGGTGCTCCGAGCAAAGTCGAAGCCGCGTTACGGCCCCTCCATCTATCGGGCGCAGGACGCCCTCCACGTATCGCACGCAGTGCGTGCTCCCACTCGCTGCGCTCGTGGACGCGGAGCCTCCCTGCTCACTACGTTCCCAGAGCTGGAGCCTCTATCTCGGTCCGCCATTTCAATGACCAGGTTGTTTTGTCGCAACGGCTTACCTGCCCTCGAAACTTGGCCCGACGATCCCCGCGATGCGCTGCTTGCGCAAGAGCAAAGTACGGAAACGTTCTTGGGCCTCAAGTAGCGCCGTGCGACGCACCCGCTCATCACCCATGGATTTCGGATCAGCCAAGCGATCCACTTCCTTGCGGGCCAGTTCCAGCGCCTCGTTCACCCTCAAAACGCGAACCTCCCGGCGCCCACCCTTTCCTTCCAGCATTTCCCGTGCATTATTTTCGGTCCAAAGGGGTTCATAACTCACATTTCTGAGCTTTACGTTCTCGTTACCATTCAAATCTATCTCCTTTGTGAAAGTCACCTGAAGGGCCACGCTATCTCGATTATCACCACCCGCTACGAGAAAGAGATCCGCACGGTAGAAGCGATCCTGATTGGCGATGAAATTGCCGAGTGAGAAGGCCACGATGGCCTTGCGGCCCCCAGCTTCAAACTGTTCGATGGGTTGGAGTACGTGAGGATGAGAGGCGAGTATCAAATCAGCGCCGGCCTCCACCAGACCCCTCGCGATATCCCGCTGTCGTTGGGTTGGTTCGTGCTGGTACTCATTACCCCAATGAAGGCTCACTACTACGACGTTGACTTGGGAACGAATGCTCCTTATGGCTTCTTTGGCTGGTTCCAGGTTCAAGGGACGCACCCATGGCTCCGTAGCCTTTCGGTTTAAATCTATGTTGAATAGGTCCGTAAAGGCTAAAAAAGCGAATCTGATTCCATTTTTATCTACAATTTTTGCCTGCTCCGCCGCGCCTTTGGTCTCACCACTTCCGACCGTTACGATGCCTACTTCCTTCAACCGGTCCAAGGTTTCTGTTACCCCCACGGCGCCCTGGTCGAAGGCATGATTGTTGGCGGTTGAAATTACTGTGAAGCCGCTTGCCCGAAGTGCCTTTGGAAGGCCTTCCGGTGCATTGAACTGGAAAGGTGCGCCAGGTTTTCCGAAGCGGGGCGCCACGGGCGATTCCAGATTGCCAAAGGCGATGTCGGAGTCCTTCAAAATTGGGAGCACATCCACCCAAAGGCTCGGAAAGCCCGACTCCTGCTGGTCTGGCGACTGCCTGGCGGCCTTTTTCACGTCACTGTGCATCATGATGTCGCCCACGGCCACGAGACGCACCTGGGAGATCACTTTAGGTAGCCGCGCTACATCAGGGTCGGGCTTGGGTGGCGCATGCTTGCGGTCGCAGGCCAGGGCCAGCAGTAAGTAAATACCCGCTGCGCTTAGTTTGAACAACTGTGTTCCTCGTGCCCTTGGTCATCCATGGGGCCATAGAAAACTTCGATGGGAACAGTCGGTAGGGCTGTACGAACCTGATCGGCCAGTGCATCCAGTTCCATGGCCTTCAATGGCCTTGCTTCAGGTTCCGGTGTGGGCCGCGCAACGGTGTAGAGTTGGATGCCTTGGAGCTGACCTCCCATGCCCTGGATGCCGCGCAGGATGTTGCAATAGGCTGCGATTTCAGCGGAGGATGGGGCCTGCCCTTTCCAACTCAAAAAAAGCGACTGGATGGTTAGTGGCCTTAATCGCGCTGTAATTTCAATATTCTCGATGATACGCCCGAAGGGAATGGAGGTTCGGTTGATCTCTTTGTAATAGGCTTCGGTGCCTGCATCCAACTTGGCCCAGATCTCGCCGTTGTTGGCCATCAAGGCGTCCAGGCCCTGCACCACTTCCCGGGCCTGAAGGCGGCTGGAATCGGTGATGAGCACGAGCTTTACATCCTGCAATCCACGCTGCCATTTGAGATGGGCGATACGCTCCACCGCCTCGGCGAATTCCTTGGCCGTGGTGGGTTCACCGTCACCACTGAAAGCAATGTCGTTGAGCCTTCGCTGTTCAGGCCGCGCCGAATCGAAAGGGGGAAATGTGAACAGACTGCCATCCAGCGTGAGATCCAGCAGAGCCGACATTTCACGCTCCAACTGATCCAGATCAATGTCGCTGCGCTTTCCGGGAGTCGTGCGGTCCACTTCGCAATAGACACAATCAAAGTTGCAGATCTTGTCAGGGTTCAGATTCACCCCCAGGGAAACGCCCTTGGACCGGCGCGAGATCACCGGATAGCAGTAGACAAAGTCCGCCCAGATGCGGCGGTGATCAAGATGGGCGGGGATGAGTTCGGTCATGGGCTGAGCTTAAATAAAAACACTACTCAGCGCGGCCTCTGGCCGCAACCTAATTGAGAGTTGTTAGGTTTCCATGGCCCAGGCACACTAAAGGTTTTGGATTCAGGAGAAATCATGGCCTTTGAACGCACCTTCGCCATCGTCAAGCCAGATGCCGTCAAAGACGGCCATGTGGGTGAAATCATCAGCACCATCGAGCAGAGCGGTCTTGTGATCCGCGGCCTGAAGCGTGTGCGGTTGAGCGCCGATATCTGCAAGGGCTTCTACCACGAACATGTTGGGAAGGGCTTCTACCAGGAGCTGGAAGATTTCATGACCGAAGGCCCTGTGGTGATGATGTGTCTGGAAGGCGATGGCGCGATCCTGAAATGGCGTGATCTCATGGGTGCCACCAACCCCGCCAACGCCGCAGAAGGCACGCTCCGCAAGCGATTTGGCACCAACATCGGTCGCAACGCCACCCACGGCTCTGACAAGCCCGAGAGCGCCGCGTTCGAAGTGAGCTACTTCTTCAACGCGTTTGAACTGAGTTGATGGTCAAGAGTCAAGAGTTGAGAGTCGAGTAAAAGCGATGAGCGCCGAGAGGCGCTCATTTTTACTTGAGACTTGAGACTTGAGACTTGGGACTTACCCCTCTTTCACAGCCCATAATGCCGCCTGACAAAGCCGCTTCACGCCACCCACGATATCCATGGTCTGGAGCGTGCTTTCGGTCAGCCAGACAGCGCCTTCGGGAGGCGTGGGGAGTTGGTCCTGGGGGGCTTTGCAGCGCAGGAGATGGGTAAGGTACAGGCGCTGCTGACCTTCGAGTCCTTCTAAGCGCAAGAGCCATGGTGTGGGCAGCCGCGAGGTCCGCTCGTCAAAGACCACCGGCAACTTGCTGCTATCGGAAAAGCGAAAAGGGATCTTCCACGTGGCGTCAATCAGATTCTGGAGCAGCGCTGGCGGAAGGAACCCTGGGGCCCAGGGAACCTGGGGCGGCATGAGCAAACCCCGGTGGGGAGAATGCACTGAAGGCACCAGGAGCACAGATGGATTTGATGAGCCATGCACCAGCACACCTTCAATGAAGGTGGTCAGGTAGATGGGACCCTCGGCCATTCCTTATCTCCCTCCGGCGGACTGAAGCTCTTTCATGATGCGGATTTTAGCATTCTGCACCAGCTCTAAAATTTGACTAGGGGAGACTTTCTCCACCGCCTTGCTGCGGCGGTCCCGCAGCTCGATCAGGCCCTCCTTCAGTCCACGGGCGCCCACCATGATGCGCAAGGGGAAACCGAGCAGGTCCGCATCCTTGAACTTGGCGCCTGGGCTCAGGCCTTCGCGCTCATCGTGGAGCACTTCAAAACCGGCGGCTTCGAGATCCTTTTCCACCTGATTCGCCACGGCGCTGACCTCCGGATTTGCTGGATCCAGGCTGAGCAGATGGATCTGGAAGGGTGCGATGGGCCAGGGCCAGATGATGCCATCGGCATCGTAGTTCTGCTCGATCGTGGCGGCCACGGTGCGCGTGATGCCAATGCCATAGCACCCCATGACCATGGGTTGCTCCTTGCCCTGCTCGTCCAGAAATGTGCAGTTCATGCTCTTGGAATACTTGATGCCGAGCTTGAAGACCTGGCCCACTTCGATGCCACGGAAGGCTTGGAAGTTACCTTTTCCGCAGCGCGTGCAGGTGTCGCCTTCAGCCGCCATACGGATGTCCGCAAAGGTGCAACCCAATAGATCCCGTTCCGGCGAAAGGCCGAAGTGATGGTAGTCCGTACGGTTCGCGCCGCAGGTGAGGTTGACAGCACCCTGAAGGCTCAAATCCACGAAGATCTGAACGTCCTTAAGGCCCTGGCCTTCCTGAGAAACAGGCCCCATGAATCCGGACTTGGCGCTGGTGAGTGCTTCGGCTTCTTCGATGGGGAACAATTCGATACCCGTGGCGCCCGCAAGGTTCTTCACCTTCACCAAATTGACCTCGTGATCGCCCCGCAGCACCGCACCCACGAGCTTGGTGGATTGATCGGCGAACACCACGCGATAAAGGAAGAACTT
>JANOLT010000134.1:0-6800 GCA_031419915.1 Holophagaceae bacterium | reverse complement strand
GCGTCTACCAATTCCGCCATATCCGCTTCAAAGAACCTATCCGTTCCCAAGAGAGACGGAAAAAGACGAAACTCAAGCCTAGCGCGGGCCTGGATCTACATCAAGAGAAAATCATGAGAGCTTACCAGTCTGAGTAGGAAATGTTGTTCATGCCGGCCCCCTTGGCCTGGCTGTAGACATCAAAGACATTTCCTCCACCCCAACTTGTGCTGTTGGTTTCGTCGTTGATGGAACGCAGTCCCCACTCGGGGCGGCCTGTGAAAGGGTCCACGGGGAGGCGGCGCAAAAAGCGGATTTTCCCGCTCAGCGTTCCGCTGGCCTGGGCGCCCTCCACGAGCACCTCCAGGGATTCGGGGTACCCCATGTTCTCCGGGGGCGGTGGCTTGATTCTTTGCTGGTCCACCGCAAGCTTGTAGGCATCAATGGCCATGCGCATCTCACGGAGATCCCGGCGTAGTTCCAGTTCCTTCTGGCGTTTTATTCCGTTAGTGGCCATGGGAATCACCGCCGAGGCCAGGATCATCAGTACCGTGGCGGTGATGATCAGTTCCATCAGTGTGAAGGCGCGCTGAGTGATTAGAGCCCTCAGCCCGCGAGTAGCACTCAGCCCGCGAGTGGCACTCAGCCCGCAAATGGCCATCAATTCACCGTCACCAAAGCGTTCACCCACCGACCAGGAATGGGGTTCTTACCCACCATGAAAGTGCCGCTCTGGATGAGAATCGGGGCGTTGCCTGGGGCCAGAGCCTCCACTTGAAGCATGAGCAAGGCACCGCTATCCACGGATGCGGTGGCCTTCTTGAAGGTCACCGCGACCGCGCCATCCTTGCCGGGCTTCTGCTCCAGAGAGCCTCCATCGGCGATAAGGAAATCTCCCGGTGCAACCGAAATGAGTTTCAGTTTGGGATCAATCAGCAGATTGAATGTCCCCGATGTGAGACCTTTCGCGCTGCTGGCGTTGAGCGTGATCTGCAACTTCTCCCCCTTGGCGAGCGTTTCAGAGTAGGGCGACATGAAAAAGACCAAGTCCGCATTCTCGTCCGAGGCCTTTGATTCCGCCACCTTGGCGTCAGGCGTGATTGCGGCCTTGGCATCGGGCTTTTCTTCAGGCTTGGCGTCGGCTTTCTCATCACTTTTGGAAGGAGTTGAAGTGGGCACTGGAACTGCCGCTGGGGGCGGTGTCACCGTGCCTGCAGGGGGAGTTTGGGGGGGAGCCAAGGGCGCTGCTGGCGCTGTAGGCTTCATCGTTTCCTGGGCCTTGTCTTGTTTCATGTCCTCTGAAACGGATTCAGGGTTTTGCGAGAAGGGCGCGGCCTTGCTGGTGGCGAGATCCGGATCAAAGGCTTCGAAATCTTCCTGGCTATAGCTTGGCTTGCGCACCAGCACCGTGCGGATGGTGAGCAGCACGTCGGTCTTGGCTTTGTTTTTTCGCGTATTGCCCAAGAGCTTGCCGATGACCGGGATATCCGTGATGCCCCAGATGCCTTGCAGGCTCTTTTGCTCTTCTTCCTTCAGCAGACCGCCAAACACGGCGGTTTCACCATCTCGAAGCCGTGCCATGGTTTTGATGCTGCGTTTGCCAAGGTCTGGGCGGCCCGCCGAGGATCCGGCTTTGAGCGTAGTAATATCCGCGTCTATCTTCATGGTGATATCGCCATTGTGATGGACGCGGGGCTCCACCTTGATCTTCACCCCCACATCCTCGTAGCTGAACTGGGTCTGAGCGCCACCGCCCAGAAGGCCGCCGATGCCGCCGATGCCACCGAGGCCACCACCCGCACCCGTGCTGCTGGTGGGCAGGGAGAGGGCGCTTTGCGTGGTGGAGATCTTTTCGCCGATGTTCACTTCTCCGGTTTCGCCGCTCAGCACACGAACGTTGGGGCTGGCCACGAGCTTGGCGTCGCCGTTGCTTTTGAGCACATCCAAGGCGATGCTCGGAAAGAGGAATCGTAAGTCTGACCTGCTGATGCGGAGGGAGCCCTTGTTCTGGTTCAGGCCACCCGTGTTGTCAATGGTGGCCCCTAGGCGGAAGATGCCGGCGCCGCCACCCAAACCGTCGGTGGGAGAAATCACGGGCAGCAGGCCCACCTGCTCCGCGCTGCTCTCGGTGACTTCCAGCAGTTCCAGGTAGACCATGACTTCGGGCTTGGCCTTGTCGAGCTGGCTCACGATGCGCTCGGAGATGATCAGTTCATTCGGCTTGGCCTTGATGGTCACCGCGTTGAGCCGCTTGTCCGTGAAGATCTTGAGCTGGGGAATGAGTGTCGAGAGGACTTGGCGAACGCCGTCCACCTCTGCGTTGCTCAGGTAGAAGGTTTTGATGAGATGGTTTTCGTAGAGTTCCCGATTCTGTGGGTTGACCTTGAAAATCATGATGGTTTTCTCGTCAAGCTTCTTGTAGAAGAGATCGTTTTGGAGCATCAGTGTGTCCAGAGCCCGCTGAAAGCTGAGGCCCTGCATGTCAATCTGCACCTGCATGTCTTGAAAGGATGAATGGGGAATGATGTTCACCCCTGATGCCTTGCTCAGGATGGAAAAGATTTCCTTGAGGCTGGTCTTTTTTGAAAAGACAAGGGAAACGCCTTCGATCGAGCGGGGATTCAATTGCATCGGAGCCGTGGCATCGGCCTTGGATTTGGCCGATGAATAATCCTCGGCGGATTCCTTCGCTTTGCGGCGCTGTTCATCCAGTTGCATGCGGGCCAGCCAATCCAGGGCGATGGCGTTGTTGGGATCCAACACCAGGGCGCGCTTCAGCTCCATGGCGGTCTCATCCATTTGCCCGCGCGACTCACACACTTTGGCCTTTTCGATGTGTTCCGTGGCCGCCAGCGGCGCGGCGCGGCGGTATCCATTTCTGGCCTGAACGTTGCCTGGATCCTTGCGGAGGATGGACTGATACTCGCGGGTCGCATCTTCATAGCGCCCCTCTGAAAAAGCGTGTTTGGCGCGGTGCAGGCTGCAGCCCAGGCTAGCCACCAGCACGGAGGCCACTAGTAGCGTTTGGGTGATCTGGGGAGATGGGAATCGTAGGTATCGGTTCAGCAGCATGGGGCCATCCAGATTGTCAGTTGAGTCTTCATGAATAAGTTCAGTCGGTTGAATCTCAGAATTCGTTGGTCACCTGGGAACCGGGGCTTAGGGATCCGGCATAGTCCCGGACTTCCAGGACCATCTGCATATCCGCGTACTTGGTGTTCTGGAACTCAGCCTTGGTGTCCGTGAGCTTCACGAGTTTCCAAGTGTCGCTCTCGATGTGGCCAATCCGGAAAGTGAAGGGCTCCTCACCCTTGAAGAATGCTCCGATGAGGCCGGATGTTTTCGACTGCAAGAAACCGATGTAACGTAAACCCTGAGGCCGCGTGGAGAACATGGCATCCCGGGTCGCCTTCTCGCCCATGAGCTTCAAATCTTCTTCTGTGGGAGGCGGTGGGGGAGGTGGGGGCGGTGCTAGTGCTGGAGGTGGTAGTGGCACTCCTTCAAAGAGGAACAGATCGCGGTGCATCTTGGATTCATTCGGCAGTTCGCCTGCCATGTCCAGCTTTGCCAGAGCCGGGAGTTTTTGTAGCGCACTCATCTGCCGGTCGTCCAAGCCCGCCGCCTGCAACGATCCCACGCGGCCAGGACCCGCCTTCTTCTTCGGCGTGTCGGGCCAGAGCAGCCATGCGAGGATGACCACGAAGGCCACCAGCATGCCTTGGGTGCGGCGATTGGTTTTCAATTCCTGGAGCAGGGCCTTCACATCCGTGCCCTTGGAGAGGGAGCCGTTACTCATGCTTCCTCCGGCGCGGTGGATTCGGATTTGGTGGTGACACCGGAATGCCGGAAGGCGCGAAGGCTGACACTCAGGCGGGCGCCTTCGGGGCTTTCTTCGAGCCTCGCGGAACCCACGGCGAAGGGCAGGCCACTGCCTTCGATCGCCAGCATGAAGGGCTTCATGGCGGGATAGATGCCGAGTACCGTGAACTCCACATCAATGGATTCCAGATCGGTGCCCTTGGCGCCTTCGCGGCTCGGCAGGCCATACTTCACGGTCTGCAAGCGCACGCCGTTTTCCTTCGCTTTTTTAAAAAGGATCTGGCTGAGTTCCCATTGGAGCTGGCCAACACTGCCTGAAGGCATCTTTTTTTCAAGATCCTCAAGGTGCTTCTGGTCCAGTGCCAGGCGGTCCACGAGCACTTGTCGTTCCGCTAGTTGCTGGATTTGGACGAGGAGAAGGGTTTTCGCTTCTTTTCGGGCTTTCTCTTGCTCATCCCGCCTGCGAGATGCGTCGGGCAGCACGAAAAGGGCGACTCCAAGCGCCGCAAGAAGGAGAACCCCACCCATGGCGGCGCGGATTGAACTGGTGCGCAACGTTGTCGCACTCATGGGCGGCCTCCAATAATTCTAGGGCCGTTGCCGTTTCCACGGGTGCCTTCCGCATCGTTCTGGCGGTCATTTTGCCTAGAAGGGAAGGCCCGGCTGGGACGACCCATGGGTCGCGCGTCTGGGCGTTGAGGAGGTGCCATCGGCACCTCAAATCTTTGTGTAGGCGTCATCTGCGCCGGTGCCGGTGCCGGTGTGGTCATCGGCCGGGCTTGGGTTGGAGCGGGTGTCGTGGCCTTGACCTTGACGGGAGTTGCCGGCGCCCAGGCTTTCGGTTTCTGTGGTGCTGGAAAAGGCCGGTAGGGCGAAGGCACCGAGACCACCGGCAGAAATATCTCGAAATCCACACCGCCACCCGTGCGCTCGGCTTCACGCTCCAGAATCACCTGCTGGAAAAGATCATTCTTCCGAAGCGATGCCACGAATTTTTCTTCAGCCTCGCGGGATCTGGCTTCGCCCTTCAGTTTGAGGGCTACGCGTTGATCAGAGCCGCGCACTTTCTGGATGGCCTTGAGGCGCACATCCTGCACCAGGCTTCGTTCCAATTCAGCCGTCAGGCGGGACCAGGGCAATGTCCGCTCTGTGAAAATGCGTTCGGCCAGCTTCCAACGTGGCAGCTCTTTCGTAACATTCACCGAGCGCAGTTGCTCCCCAAGCTTGTCCTGCTTTCGGACGGTGGCCTGGGCTTCCCGGCTGATGAGAATGGCCTGGGCACCGGCTTTCCTGGCCTGGCTGGCGCGAAATCCCCAGGTGGCCAGGGTGCCGATGAGACAAAGGGCACCCACTGCGACGGCACTCCAGCCAAGGGCTTCGTGTTTCTGTCTCCAGATGGTTGGCTGCGGCGCCAGATTGAGTTTGAGAACCGGGATGGGCATCAGAGGGCCTCACTCACTGGGATCTCGGGCTGGATCATGTGGAGGGGAATGGATGTCGGTGGGAAATCTGGCGCACCCCAGACCCAGATCTCCTGGGGAGATCGGTTTTCCCGTTGCAAAAAGGCAGAGGAGGGGAGAATGCGCTCACTGATCCAGGCATCGGGATCCGCCGGCTCGCTCCACTGGCGCAACAACGTTAAGTTGCGGCCCCATGCAGCCAGGGTGCCCGTGAATTTTCCACCGGGCGCTTGGCACAGCGAAAGCAGCATTCCGGGCATGGTGCGGCTTGGGGCCAGGCGGTTGTAGAGCCACAACCAGCGGGGCAGCAGAACATGCACCGAGCGGCCCATCTTGAGTCCCAGCTGGACCCAGGCGTCTCGCTGGGTTTCGGGCATCCCCGCCAGCAGCCAGGCACCGTCTTCAAGTGGCAAGGATTGCACCGCGTGAGGGGTATCCAGGGCCATGGCCTGCTTGAATCGCCAGTGGAAGAAGGCATCCCGGGCCTCAGCGCCAGGAGGCAGTTCCACGATGTCCCGGATCAGTACGGAGGGTGCCATGAGGTCGTCCACGATCCATTGGGTGGGACCGGTCGGCAAATTTGTGAGGGCCTGGGCCAGCTCATCTTCGCTGGGAAGGCCATCGGCTGAATGAATGGCTCGGTCGCTACTCCCGGTGTGGAGGCGATGGGGCTCGAGCCATAAGACCGAGGCACTCCTGGCCCCGAAAGAAAACAAACTCATTTAACTTTCTCCTGGTCGCTCTCATCCTGCTTCGTCTTGAGTAACTTTGCGAACCGGGCTTGGGCACGATTCTGACCGTGATACCAGCCCCAGCAGAAAATCACGATGGCGCTGAAGACATGAAGCCACCACCAGTCGTTCATGGGATATCGCATGGCATCGGGCAAGGGGGGCACGAGATCTCCAGTGGGAAGGACGGAACAGACGGAACAGACGGAACAGTGGTTTGAATGCAAAGACCTAGTCTATCGGTCGAAGGCTGGAAGCCCAAGCGCGGATGGGCTTCGGGAAGACGGCTTACAGCTGGGTTTGGTTCAATGGGGCGAGTGTGGTGTTCATGTGGAGTCTTTCGGGATGTCGAATCGTTCCAGTGCAAGACCAACGCCTGCATTGTTTCAGGCCTGGACCCTTTTGGGCACGGGCTGAACATGGTATGGAGTAAACAGGGCGGAAGTTCCGCCGACTAACCTGGAGTGTTCTCGCTTTGCGTCTCGTCGCTCTCGAATTGAATGGTTTCAAGTCCTTCGCGGATCCCCAGAAACTTACGTTTCCCGGCGGAATGACTGCGGTGGTGGGGCCCAACGGCTGCGGCAAATCGAACATCACTGATGCGCTGGCCTGGGTGCTGGGAGAGCAGCGGGCCAGCCTTTTGCGCGGCGCCGAGATGTCCGACGTGATCTTTTCTGGGACATCGGACCGCCGCGCTACCGGGATGGCGGAGGTAAAACTTTCACTTGAGATGGCGGATCCTGCACTGCCAGGAGCCACCAAAGAAATCGTGATTTCCCGCCGCATCTACCGGGATCAGGGCTCCGAATAC
>JANOLT010000133.1:0-1566 GCA_031419915.1 Holophagaceae bacterium | reverse complement strand
ATGCCCAAAGTGCCATCAGTGCTGCAATTGTCACCGAAGATATGTTCGTAGTCGTAGCGGTCGAGCAATGGTTCCATCACGGCCCGGACCTCTTCATAGCAGCGGCGGACGTTGCCTTCCTCATTGAAGGCAGGAGAAATGATGGAAATCAGTTTTTTCGGCATGGAATCTCCGTCAATCCAGTTCGTCTAGCAGACGACGAGCACCGGGATGGTTGGGGTCCGCCCTCAACGCGGCCTGGGCGGCTTGCCGGGCTTCCTCACGCCGGTTCAGGTCCTTCAGGATCTGGCCCCGTCGCCATTGTACGGTGGCGATGCCTCCGGTGCCGCCTTCGAGGGGTTCTTTCAGCGCTTGATCAAGGTAGGCGAGGCCCTCTTCGCGGTGGATGCCGGCCCGGGCGGCGATCTTGCCCAGTTGGACTTTGATCAGGCTCGGCAGGTCGCATTGGTTAAGGGCATCGTAAGCCACTTTCCAGGACCCTTCGGGATTGCCACCATCCAACAGCGCGTCGCAGATGGCCTGGATGCCCCGGGAGTGGCCCTTGATGGAAGGCAACAGACGCATGGCCTCGGCTGCGCATTGTGCACGCTGGGGCCCTTCGCCCAATGACTTGCGCGTGGTGCGACTGCCAAGGGAATCCAGGTAGCCATAAACGATTTCTGGATCGCCCGGGGCCACGGACAGGGCCCGCAGAAAATAACCTTTGGCGTCGTTCCATCGGCCATCCATGGAAAGCACCATGCCCTGAAGCAGATCGCCGCGCGAGGGGCTGACTTTGCGCAGTTTTTCGGCACAAACAAGCGCCCTTTTTGTAGAGCCTCCCAGTAGGCCTGGTAGCTGCTCATAGGCAAGGCCCAGGCTCATCCATGCGGATGCTAATTTCGGATCAGCCTGGGTTGCGGCGCGGAAATCGTCCATAGCGCTGGAGGCGCCTTGCAGGCTGCTGAAATTCCGCTCCCGGATTGCGGTACCCGCACGGGCAAGGCCGCGGGCCAGCAGGCCATCGGCGAGATCACGTTTAAGTTCCAGGGATTTCTGCGCCGCAGCACCCGCTTCGCCAAAGCGCATCAGGGCCACTAGCGCCTGGGATTTCGCTGCCCACGCTAATGCGTCTCCAGGGTTCTGTTTGATACGGATTTCAGCTTCAGATAAGGCTTTCAGGTACCGCCCTTCGTCGAGATCCGCCCGTGGATTGTAGGTGGCCTGAGCCGCCAGCACAGGCAGCGAGAGGAGCGCGAGAGCGTGTCGGACATTCATGTTGTGAGAAGTGTAACCACCCGGGGCAAAGTTCGATTCAGGTTCGCTGATGCGGATGTTTGGCCTGGCCCCTTGGTGGGATGGGCGCTTCAAGATAAGGTGGAACCTTCATTCATAGCGATATTGGAGGTATTTTTCGATGTTGATGAAGGGTATGCGCGGTCTGATCGTGGGGGTCGCCAACAAGCGATCCATCGCCTGGGCCATCGCACGGGCTTTTGCGGACAATGGCGCCCAATTGGCTCTCACGTATCAGAACGAACGTCTCGGTGAGAACGTGAAGGAGCTGGCGAAGGAACTGGAAAATCC
>JANOLT010000132.1:0-7569 GCA_031419915.1 Holophagaceae bacterium | reverse complement strand
CTGCTGCGGAGCAAGGGGTCCTTGCCATGGCCCTTCAACAGTTCAAGGGATTGCAACAGCGGGATGCCAGCCTTCAGCAGGGCCAGGAATTCCTGGTTGAAGAGAATCAGCGTCTCGGCCTTGAGTTGTTTGGTGCTCCTGAAAGCGCTGGAAGATTTTGTGATCTCGATGGGGAAGCCGCCTTCGGACATCACGCGAGATCGCACGTCCTCAGTGGATGCGGCTTCGAAATCCTTCGTCTGGATGTCGCCGTTTGGAGTAGTCAATTTCACCGTGAAACGCATGGACCTCGCTCGCTCGAATACATGAACTCTCCTAAGAATACCAGCTTGTCATGTCCCTTTCGCACAATGCGGAACTTGGGCAGAATCAAGATGCCTTTGTCTCTCAAGCGGAGTCCCTGTGATGCATTGCAGAAGAGTTGTTTTGGCTCTGATCGTTTTTTTATTTGCAGGAGCCGCGACGGCGCCCTTGCTTCACGCCCAGGCGCCCATTCAAGTTGGAACACCCGAACCCATGTTGCTGGACTTGAGAGATGCGAACGTGGGCACTCTGGTTCCCGTGGATACCCGTGATCCCGCCCAGACAGAAGCCGCGAATGTGGCTTGGCTGTCTCGCATCGAGAGTCTTCGAGGCGTTGCTTCCGTTAGGATCCTGCTGCCAAGGTCGGGGCCGCGTCTGCCTCTCTTGCTGGCCGCCAGCCAGGCTATCCGCGCCCAGGACCCCGCCAAAAAACTGTTCATCGCCTTCGATTCGGAAGCCTTATCGTTGGTGGATGAAACAGCCTGGGGCGCCGTGGATGGTGGCGCCCTGGTATCGGCGGACCTCGGTAATAATCCTGGTCTCTGGCGAGAACGCCTGGCCAAGGCTCAGGAAAGTTTCCCCGGGCGCCCTTGGTTTCTTTGGCTGCCAATGGATCCGGGAGCTTCGGCTTCAACGATCCTGGGTGATGGGGGCCGCATCATCGTGCCCGAGGGCGGTCCTGCCGCGCGGCTCGCCGCAATTCTTCCTTCGGGGTTTACCGAAGTGGAAGGCGGCAACGGGGATCTGATGTTGCGCAAGCGCGGCGGCCATGAAGCCAAGCGCTGGCGATTCATCAGCGGCGAATGGATCTCGACGGAATTGTCCAAGGAACGCACGGAAGTGGCGGTATCGGCGGAGGATTCCTACGATGTGGGCGAACTGCTGGCGAAGATGCGGGCAGAGCAATTGCGCAGCCGCGCCGCACAGCGCAATCTCAAGGCCAGGCTGGATGTGGACCTGCACATGCAAGGGTCCCGAAGCATGGGCGTGGATCTGGGATTCACATTCAAGTATTTCGAGCGCGCCGGCGAGGCGCCGGAATTGTTGCAGGAGCAAGTGCGTTTCAACGGCGTGAAAGCAAACCTTAAAGGCGAGGTGCAGCTGCCCATCGTGGAAAGCCGCACCAGCCTTGCGGCACCGGTGGCATTGAGCCTTACGGAACGCTACCGATACCGGGATGGCGGATCCGCGGGTCCGAATCGCCGCATCATCCACTTCGATCCCGTGGATAAGGACGCGACACTTTTCAATGGCGAATTGGTGGTGGACGAAAGCACCGGTCGTGTTTTTGAAGAGAGGAGCGAACGCTCGAATCTACCAGGCACCGTGAAATCCGAGCGGCGCATCCTAAGCTACGGCGAGGCCGCGCCTGGCGTGTGGCGCGTCTTGAAAACCCAAACCTTCGAACGCTGGGTGAGTCCTGGCGGCGTGGCCCAGATTCAGCGCAAGCTCGTGCTGACGAACCTGAGCATCAATAGCCCAGACTTTGATGCAGAGCGCGAAGCGGCTCGTCACTCTAAACAGACCATGCTGAAGGAAAGCCCTGAAGGCATCCGCTACTTCACGCGACAGGCCGATGGCACCCGCAAGATGGAAGAAAAACCCCGCACCTCGGGCCGCGCCATCGCCGGCGTCATCTTGGTGGATCCAGGCCTGAAGCCACCAGTGCTCCCGCTGGCGGGCCTGGTCTATTACGATTTCAATGCTTTCGATCGTGGCATCCAGATCAATGCGCTCACTGCCCTACTCTTCAACACCGCAGCGGTGGCTGTGCCGCGTCTCCCTGGTGGCTTCGATCTGAATCTGGATTCAACGGTGTTGCTCTATCCCGTGGGTGAACGGCCCGTCATCAATGGCAAGCTCTCCAGCAAGGACGAAGTGGCCCGCCGCTTCGGCACCCTCAATCTGGCTCTTGGACACGATCTTGGAAAAGGTTTCCGCTTCGAGGCCATGGCGCGATTCGAATACGACCGCTACTCAGAGACCAAGGATGACGCGGCCAAGACTCCTGGTTTCGCTCTGCCGCCTTCGGGTCTCACAAAAGAGCTGCGGGGCGAGCTGGGCTGGCTCTACCGTGGATTTCAGGTTCAGGGCTTCTACGGCAAAGGCCAGCGCCCGGAAGGCATCTACGGTACCTCTGATAATCCACAATCGGTCCCCCAAGAAGGGCGTTTCACGCGGTGGGGCGGAAATGTCGGCTATGACCATCAACTCCAGAATGGGCTTTGGCTGCACGGAAGTAGCGGTGTGGTGGGCGGCGAAGGCTTCGATCGTTTCAAGTCCCTAAACCTGAACGGCATCGTCAGCGGCATCCGCAGCAACGCCATCACGGCTGACCGCATCGCCTACGCACGCCTGGGCGCCGTGCTCCCCGCTGGGCCAAACATGCGCCTTTCGGTTTTTCTGGATCACGGCCAAGCCCGCAGCCTGAACGATCAGAAAACCTATGGCCTTACGGGCCTCGGCATCGCCGGTGATCTCCCCGGTTTCTGGTGGTTCACCGCCCTTCGCCTGAACCTGGGCATCGGCCTGAAAAGCGACATCGCCGGCGTGAAAACCGTGAATGGGTTCATCGCACTACTGCGTGTGTTCTAGGCCGTCGCGGCATAAGGGGCCGTAGCAAAATAACCTGAACTGCACAGGTTATTTTGGCACGGCCCCTAAGCGTAGAAGCCACGGTAGTGCATGGCCTGGCTCACCCGATCCAGCGCAAGGATGTAAGCGCCGAGACGGGGGTTGGTCTTGTATTTGTCCGTGGCGGCGAATACGGAGTGGAAGGCGTGGGTCATGTACTCCACCAGCCGCTCGTTCACTTCCCGTTCGCGCCAGTAGAAACCCAGCCGGTTCTGCACCCATTCGAAATAGGAGACCGTCACGCCGCCGGCATTGGCCAGGATGTCCGGCACCACCAGAATGCCATTCTCCAGGAGGATGGGATCCGCTTCGGGCGTGGTGGGACCATTGGCGCCCTCCACCACGATCTTGGCGCGGATCTTGGCGGCGTTTTCTTCGGTGATCTGGTTTTCCATGGCGGCGGGCACCAGGATGTCCACAGCCAAGGTGAGCAGATCTGCGGGATCCATGGCCTCGCCACCTTTGAAAGCGACAACGGTTTTGAATTCCGCGACATGCTTGACCAGCGCGTGGATATCCAGGCCCCGATCATTCTTGATGGCGCCGTTGATGTCGCTCACAGCAACGATGCGCGCACCAGCCTCGTGCAACAGTCGCGCGCTCTGGGAGCCCACATTGCCAAACCCTTGCACTGCCACCCTGGCGCCAGCGAGAGGCTTACCCAAGCGCTGCATGGCTTCTCGCGCCACGATGAGCACACCGCGGCCCGTAGCTTCGTTGCGGCCCAAGGACCCGCCGAGTCCCACAGGCTTGCCCGTAACAACTGCGTTTTCGGTGTGGCGCACATGCATGGAATAGGTGTCCAGCACCCAGGCCATAGTCTGCGAATCCGTACCCATATCCGGCGCGGGCACATCGCGATCAGGTCCGATCACATCCATGATCTCGGCGATGTAGCGCCGCGTCAGGCGCTCCAGCTCCGGCTTACTCATCTTTTTAGGGTCGCAAATAATGCCACCTTTGCCACCGCCGAAAGGTACGTCCACCACGGCGCACTTCCAGGTCATCCACGCGGCCAGCGCTTTGATTTCATCCAGGTTCACATTCATGTCGTAGCGGATACCGCCCTTGGCGGGGCCGCGCGCGATGTTGTGCTGAACGCGGTAGCCGGTGAAAACCTCCCATCGGCCATCGTCCATGCAAACCGGCAGACTCACGATCATGGATCGTGTAGGCGCCATGAAAACCTGAAACAGGGTGTCATCCAGACCATAGAGATGGGACGCTGCTCGCAGCCTAGCCTGCATAGCCTCGAAGGGATTATGGCTATGGATGTCGGTCATGGGACTCTCCCAAGAATTTGGTGGGTTAGTTGGTGGAGGAGGGTTCCACGGGCAGTTTCAGCTCCGTGCCTGCTTTCCAGAGTTCTTCAAGGTTGTAGTGATGACGCGTCTCTTCGTCCATGACGTGAACGATGAAATCACCGAAGTCCAGCAGGATCCACGTTCCGGTCTGTTCGCCTTCCCGCGAGATCACCTTGGTTCCTTTCGCGCGTAACTGCATCTCTACTTCATCAGCGATGGCACGATTCTGCCGATCACTGCCACCGCTCATGAAAGCGAAAGTATCCGTGAAACTCGCCAAGCCCGACACGTCCAGGAGTCGGATTTGAAAAGCCTTCTTGGACCAGGCGGCTTCCACCACAGTCAAAAGGCGATCCGTCAATGTCATTCAAGGCTCCCGTGCGCTACGCCGTTGCGACAATACAACTTTAAATCATTGAGATGGCGGACCGGCATAAGGGGCTGTAACGAACTCACCAGAAAGGCGCTGGTGACTTCGTAACGGCCCCTAATCACGATAATAGTTTTCGGCTGCGATGACAGCCATTACTTGGGGCGAAAGCCCTTCGACCTCCGCGGTCTTAACCAAAAGCTGGCCCAAACCTAGCCGCAGTGCAGAGGATGCATACGGTAACTCGGTGCTCGGCAACCACACGATTTCACCGGGCGCGCCGGACCAGCGCGGCCTTTCACGGCTTTTCAAAAAATCAGGCAGGGCTTCACAAAAGGCAGGCCTGGTTGCCACTGCAACGGAAGCCAACTCCATCACTCGGGTAAAACGGTGCCACTTCGGAAGGCCTGGCAATTGATCGCTGCCGAGCACGAGAATCCATTCGCATTCAGGTTCGCGCTCCGCCAATGTCTCCAAGGTTTCCGCGCAATAGCTCGTGCCGCCGCGATCCAGCTCAGACATCTCAATTTTAACTGGACCCGGAAAGCCCTCCAGCGCGGCTTTCAACAGGGCTAAACGGGAGCTGGAATCGGGGCCTTCGACCTCGGGTTTGTGCGGCGAAACGGCAGTGGGTACAAAGCGCAGCTCATCCAATTCAAGATGATGAAGAGCCAGCTCGGCAAGCTTGAGATGCCCCAGATGGGGAGGGTTGAAGGCGCCACCCAGGAGTCCGATTCGCATCAGCCTAAGGACTCTTTGGGTATGGCGGCAAGCGCGGCGCCGAGCTTGAACACCAGGGGCCGCAGGCCTTCACCGGTAACGCCTGAAATCACGATGGGTTCCTGGCCCCGCTCGCGACACAGGGCTTCGAATCGCGCCAAACGGTCCTCGTCCTGCAATGCGTCCAGCTTGGTACCCACAAGCCATTGCTGCTTCTGGGAGAGAACTTCGGAAAAGGCTTTCAGTTCGCCTTCGATGATTCGGATGGATTCTTCAGGCTCGCTCATGGGATCCGTGAGATCCACGAGATGCAAAAGCATCCGCGTGCGCTCCACGTGCCGCAGGAACTGGATGCCCAGCCCCGCGCCTTTAGATGCACCCTCGATCAAGCCCGGAATATCAGCGATGACGAAGCTGACCAGTTCGTCCACTTCCACAACGCCCAATTGAGGCTCCAGCGTGGTGAAGGGATAGTTGGCGATCTTGGGCCGAGCGGCGCTGATACGGCTCACCAGAGTGCTCTTTCCCGCATTGGGAAAGCCTACCAGGCCGACATCCGCGATCATTTTCAGTTCGAGGGCCAAGGTGCGGAGTTCGCCATCCTCGCCCGGCTGATGATGCATGGGCACACGATTTGTGCTGCTCTTGAAATTGTCGTTGCCAAGGCCCCCGCGACCGCCCCGCGCCACGCAGATTTTATCGCCGGGGCTCAGCACCTCGGCCAAGACCTCACCACTATCCGCATCTTTCAAAACGGTTCCAAGGGGCACGTCCAGGACAACGTCCACGCCATCCCTGCCCTGACGTCGGCCACCCTCGCCACTGACACCGCGTTCCGCTATGTATTCGCGCACACTGCGGTAGATATTCAGAGTATTGAGGGACGGATTCGCCACCACGTAGACCGAGCCGCCGCGGCCCCCATCACCCCCATCGGGGCCGCCCTTTTCCGCGAACTTCTCCCGCCTGAAGTGCGTAGACCCCGCCCCGCCGTGACCAGCTTCCACCTTCAGTTGGACTTGATCTAGGAACATGGAACCAGTCTTTAAAAAACTAAAAAAAGCGCGCGATCAATAAGTTGATCACTCGTTTAGGTTTGATAGTTGATCGTTGATCGTTGACCGTGGATCCGTTTTGATGGGCATCAAGCCTCGATGGGATCCACGTGGATGAAGCGGCCGTGCTGGCCTCGGTCCTGGAAGCGGACTTTGCCTTCGATGGTGGCGAAAATCGTGTGGTCCGTGCCCATGCCCACACCTTTGCCCGGGTGGAATTGGGTGCCGCGCTGACGAACGATGATGGCGCCCGCAGAGGCGAGTTGGCCGCCGAAGAGCTTGGTGCCGAGACGCTGGGAATGGGAATCGCGACCGTTGCGGGAAGAGCCGACGCCTTTTTTGTGTGCCATTGGAATACCTCGTGATCAATCTTTGAAACCGAGACTTGAAAAAGGTGTTTTGAAGCCTGAAGTCTGAAGCCCGAAGCCTGATTTTCAGGCCTTGATGCCCTTGATGCGGACTTCAGTGAAGCCCTGGCGATGGCCTTGAGTGCGCTGGTAGGTTGTGGTGCGCTTCTTCTTGAAGATGATCACCTTCTTGGCGCGGTCGTGGCGGATGACCTCGGCCTCGACGCTAGCGCCCTTCACCGTGGGCTGTCCAACGGTAATGGAATCGCCATTCTCCAAGAGCAGCACCTTATCAAAGCTGATGGCCTGCTTGGGTTCTTTCTCCAGCAATTCCACGCGGAGGATATCGCCCTCGGCCACGCGGTATTGCTTGCCACCGGTCTGGATGACTGCGTACATGAAAACCTCGAAATTAGACTGGCTTGCGGGCGGCGATCCGTCGGATGCACTTAGGGAGCCCGGTACCTAGCAGGTCAACCAGAATGACAAAGAATTGCAGACGGGGCAAGGGAAAATCTGGTTTAACACACCCTTAATGTTGATTGGATCCGTCCTGATGGGATGATGGCCCCATGGCAAACGATTTCCAGGACTTCCTCCAACACCTTGATTCCGCGGGGGAACTGCACCGCATTGCGGTCGAAGTGGACCCCTACCTTGAAATGGGCGCCATCGCCGATCGCGTTTCCAAGGAGCCAGGCGGGGGCAAAGCCCTGCTCTTTGAAAAACCCAAGGGCCATTCCATGCCCGTGGTGATGAATGCCTTTGGTTCCTACAGGCGCGTGGCCATGGCACTGGGCGTTGAAAAGGAAGAACGTGGTCTGGACGCCATCGCC
>JANOLT010000131.1:0-1857 GCA_031419915.1 Holophagaceae bacterium | reverse complement strand
GCGCAGCTGGCGACCTTTCGCAAAGCCCCGGCCCGGTTCATTCCGCGAAAATCTGCGTTCGCTGCCGGAGGTTGGGATTTCAGTGATTCACCCAACGTCTGCCGTTTCACGTTGGGTGATGTGCCAGGGAGTGGCGCGGCCATGCTTCAACTGGAGACGAACCTCGACGACGCCACGCCCCAGCAGGTGGCCCACACGCAAGCCCTGCTCATGGAACACGGCGCGCTGGATGTCTGGATCACGGCCGCCACCTTTAAGAAGGGCCGCAGCGGATGGGTGCTCGGCATGATCCTGGAGCCATCCCGGCTCGAACCGCTGATGCAAATCATCGCTGCCGAGTTGCCAACCCTGGGCCTGCGCTATTGGCCCCTGCACCGGCTGGAGGCTGACCGCCATTTTTCAAGCGTGGATGTCGAGGGAGAATCTGTCTCTCTCAAGGAGGGTAGCTGGCCCGGTGTCACCCATCAGCAACCGGAATACGAAGACGCCAAGCGCGCCGCCGAGAAACTCAAGCAGCCCCTGCGGACCGTGCAGAAAAAGGCCAAGGAGGGGCGCTGATGCAGCCGGATAATGTGCAATTTGAAGGCCGCATCCTGTTCCTGAGCGAGAATCCAGACGTGATCTCACGTCAGCTCCATGGTGAGGACCTTTCACTTGAAGACGCGCTGCCACTGCGGGATCAGATCAGTACCGACGAAATCACGCCTGCCTGGATCTGCTACCACTACGACGAAAAGCTCGGAGATTATCCGTATCTTGGATTGAAGTGTGGCGAGCAGTTTCCGCTTAAGGAAGGCCTCGTGAAGGCTGGAGGCTTCGCTGTTTCCGTGTCCGGCCATCGCCGCGGCAAGGGCAGCAGCCGAGAGGCCAGTCCCTACGCGGAGTTGTGCGCGGGAATTCGCCTGGTCATAGCTGAAAGTTTCGAGCGCATCTACCGCCAGAACTGCCAGAACCTGGGCCTGCTTACATCCACGGATTTCGGATTGATCGAACGCATCCGCCGCGGCGAAAGTATTCCGCTGAGCGAATTCATCCAGGACCTTGATCCCATCTCCACGGAGATCGTTCGACGCGGCGGACTGTTTGCCTTCAATGACGCGCGGATGAAAGGCGATGTCATCGTTCCTGCACCGTCCCATGCTCCCCGGGCCATGACACTGGCTGAAAAGATAATCGCCCGGCAAGCAGTGTCGGAAGCGTCCAAAAACCGAGTGGGGATTGAGTTCGTAGCACCTGGAGATGGTCTTTTCATCCATGCGGACTGGCGCTTCTCCCATGAATACGTGACACCCATGGCGGCCAGTTTCCTGAAAGCCGCAATGGGGGAAGAGATCCCTCTGCGGAATCCATCGCGCATCCTGGCCTTCCGCGATCACCTGACCTTCCTGCACCACTCCATGAGCGAAGAACGCAAGAAATCAGGGCTTCTCGACGTGGCTCGAAGCCTGAAAACGGTCCAGGAATCCTTCTGCCTGAAGCATGGCATCCGCCTGCATGGTGAACTGCCGGATGGCAATGGTTCCGAGGGCATCTGCCACTCCATCATGGCCGAACGTTACGCGGAGCCTGGCCAAGTGGTGGTGGGAACGGACTCCCACACGCCTCATGCCGGAGCTTTGGGGTGCCTCGCGTTTGGCGTGGGTACTACGGATATCGCCAACGCCTGGATCACCGGCGATGTGCGCGTCACGGTGCCGCCCACGTTGAGAATCCTGCTTAACGGTCGGCTCAATCCTGGCGTCGCGGCCAAGGATCTGGTGCTGCATCTTCTGGCGTTGCCCTTCATCCGTGAAGGCAAAGCCATCGGCCACGTGGTTGAATATCAGGGCGGAACCATCCGCCAATTGAATACCGACG
>JANOLT010000130.1:0-6637 GCA_031419915.1 Holophagaceae bacterium | reverse complement strand
GCCGCCGCCAGCATGGCCCACAGGCCCACGATGGCCACCCAGCGCGCCACGCCCCACTGGGCGCCAATCTTGGCGAGGTAGGGCACGGCGAGCGTCGCGGCCATCAGCACCGCCAGATAGATCGTCAAGGCCACTTCGTGATGGCCACCGCGGCTGAAGGCGATGGGCGCCCACAACGCGATGATCAAGGTGACGACGAGGGCGCCGCCGGATTTCGCCTTGGCGGCGAGGCCCCCGCCAAACATGATCGCGAGACCGATGCCCGCGAATCCGAGACTTGCCGAAAGCAGCTGTGGCTGGGTGCTCGTGCCGTAGTAGAGCGTCAGCAGCAAGGTGCCAAGACCCGCCGCCAGCACACAGACGCCAAGCTTGCGGGTGCCTTTCAAAATCATCATCGCCGCGCCAAAACTCATGGCGCTGCCTGCCACCAAACCGAGCAGCAACCGTGGTCCGGGGCCCAGGTAGCCCTGCTGGATGGACCAACCCAAGAAGAAGATCACGCCCAGTAATAAGATTCCCGCGCCGATACCCCCGATCCACAGCATCGGGTTGGTTTCGGTGTGAGGTTTCACGGGCTTGGGCGGCCTGGGCGGAGGGCCGGGGCGTTGCATGAGCCGCGGCGGCATGCCCATGGGTGCAGACGTTGCCGGAGCTTGCGCCTGGGCCGTGAGCCAAGCCACCTGGTCTTCCAGTTTCTTCACGCGCTCCGAAAGGTCAGAGCGGTCGGGTTGGTCAGTCATCAGGTGCTCCGGGATCGTGAAGACATCATCCCAGATCCATCATCAGAATTGCACGTACCGGCGATGCGTCGACGCCTTCGATCTTCAGCGGTAACGCGATCAGCGTGTAGAACCCAGGTTCTACTTGATCCAGCACCAGGCCTTCCAGGTTGCACATGCCCGTGCGCGCCAGGGTCTGGTGGCTCTCAAGAACTTTTGAATCGAAGGTGTGCCACCTTAAAAGCATGGATGCGCCCCTGCTGCTCGCCCTCGCCCGCCACCGGCTGGCCATGGGCGCGTCCGTGGATGCGGTGCACGTTTCGCCACGCGCCTTGCTGCTGGTCTTCAGTCCGGCCCAAGGCTCAGGTCGTGGATGGGCCTGGGTCTTTCTTCTGCACCCAGGTCCTCAGCTGTGGCTTTTGCGTGAAGGCGATGAAGCTTATCGGATTCTCAAGGCCGAATCCAAAGTGGATCTCTCCCGCCGCTGGGGTCTGGAGTTGAAAGGCGCGCGCTTCGAAGCCGTCCATGGGGATCCCCGGGAACGATGGCTGGGATTGGATTTCCGGCGCCGCGTGCTGACCGGGCGCATCGAAGGCATGCGGCTTTGCTTCCAGGCCATCCCTGGCCGCGGAGGCCTGCGGCTCGATGGTCTGGATCTGAATGCGGTTCGCATCGGCATGGGCTCCCCTTTTCCCGCCACGGCGCCCGTACCGGATCATGATCCGCCCCCTTTTCTACGGTGGAAGGACAAGTTCACCGATCACCTGGAATTGGCGCTCTCGGGCGGTCTGGATGAAGTGCTCGATGGCGAAGGCGATCTCGCTTCCCGCCACCATGCCTGGTCCTTGGCCCAGGCGGAGCGGTTGCTTTTGAATCCGGCGAATGTCGCCGTGGATCGTCATTTGGCCTCGGAGCGATCTCGGCTGGACCGCTTGGGAAAAGCTCTCAAAAAAGATCTTGCGCGCCACCAACGCTCCCTTGAATCGAAAGCCAAGGCCACCCGTCTCTCAGGCGAACTCTATCGCTTGAAGGGTGCATCCGGCAGCGTGGAATTACTGGATGGCAGCGCGCTGGAACTGCCTCCAGGCTTGAATGTCGAAGCCGCGGTGCAGCGTTGGTTCGCCGTCGCCAAGCGCGCGGAACGTGGCCTGGCAAAGATTGCACAGCTTGAAGCCGATCGTTTGCGACAATTGAAGGCCTTGGAATCCGGCGAAGCGCCGCCTCTCTCAAAACCTAAGGCAAAGTCATCCATGAATCAGAAATCCATCCGCGAAGAAAAACAGGCGAGCAAACGCGCTGATGGCAAGGGCCTGGCTTTCCGCTCGGTGATGATCGAGGGGTTCGAAGTGCTCATCGGCAAAGGCGATGTGGACAATGATCGCCTCACGTTCAAAGTGGCCGCGCCTCTGGACTGGTGGCTGCACGTGGCGAGTGTGCCCGGCAGCCACGTCATCATCCGCAACCCCGACAAGCTCAGCGACGCCCCCCGCGAGGTGTTCGAAAGGGCCGCGGAGCTGGCGGCTTTTCACAGCAAAGCCCGGGACGGCGGCAAAGTGGAAGTACACCTCTGCCGCGTGGCCGACGTGAGCAAGCCCCGTGGCTTCGAGCCCGGCAAGGTGATACTCAAACAGTGGAAAGCGCTGCGCGTTTATCCGAAGGCGTGAGCTGGCCGCTGGGCGGTGGGCGGTGGGTTCTAGGCTGTAGGCTGTAGGCTCTTGACTCAACTCTTGACTTGAGACTTGAGACTTGAGACTTGGGACTTGGGACCTGAATCCCAAAGCCCCAAGCCCGAAGCCAAATGCCGTTATCGGCTCATGGTCAGCGTGTAGGGTGTGACGCTGCTGTAGCTGGCGTAGCGGTTCACGCGGATCGTGATGACCTTTGATGTGGTCGAGCTGGTGTTCTTGTAGCTCACGCGCTCCGTGGTGCTGCTTCCGGTGGAAGACTTTAAATTCGTACCGGTGCTGCTGAGCAGGTAGAGATCGTAGTCCTGGCTGGAGGCCGTGGGGCCCACCATGTCCACGGTGAGCGTGCGGCCCGCCAGCAAGGTGACGTTGAAGTAATCATCATTGTCGGAAGCGGACGGGAAGTAGCCGACGATCTTCGTGATGGCGTCACCCACCGCGTTGGCGGCGCTTTGGGTGTTGTTGGGCTCCACTTCATTGAAGGTCGTGGTCGCCGTGTTGCTGATGGTGAAGGCGACGCCGGTGGAAGTCCCGACGTTTGCCGCCGCGTCATAGGCTTTGGCCGTCAGCGTGTGGCTGGCGTTGGTCAGCGTGGTGGAGTCCAGCGTCATTGTGTAGGGCGATGCGGTGTCCGTGCCCTTGAGCACGCCATCCACGTAGAACTCGACCTTCGTCACGCCCACATTGTCCGTGGCGGTGGCATTGAAGGTGATGGTGCCGCTGGTGCCGGTTTCGGTCGCGCTGACTGTGGGCGCTTGGGTATCGGGCACGGGATTGCTGATGGTGAAAGCGACGCCGGTGGACGTTCCGACGTTCGCCGCCGCATCGTAGGCCTTGGCGGTCAGTGAGTGGGCCGCGTTGGTGAGCGTGGTGGAGTCCAGCGTCATGGAATAGGGCGAAGTGGTGTCCGTGCCCTTGAGGAGGCCGTCCACGTAGAATTCCACGCTCGTCACGCCCACGTTATCCGTTGCGGTGGCATTGAAGGTGATGGTGCCGCTGGTGCCGGTCTCGGTGGCGCTGACGGTGGGGGCCTGTGTATCCGGTGTTGGGGTCCCGAAGACATGGATACCCAGGCGTTCGGTGGTCCCAACCGCAGCCCCGTTCACGATGGCCAAGGTGAGCTGGGTCCATTCCGCGAGGGTGTACGTCGGGTTTCCGTTCACCACAGGGGCCTTCCGCACGAAGGACATGTCTGTACCCCAGGTCGTGCCATTCCCCACCACGTCCAGTCGGTCCGCCCAGGCGGCAGTGCCGTTGCTCGCGCTCAGGATCACCAGGTCATCCCCATTGAAATTGATGACGCCGCTGGCGGTGCCGATTGCATAGGTGGGGTTGACGGAGGCGCTGTTCTTGAAGAGCAGGCTGGCGCCAGGAGCCAGACTCCCCGTGAGGGCCAGGGAACCGGTGGGAGCCACGCCCGAGGGCGCATCCGCGGCGGCGTTGGCGAAGAGCGCCAGGTAGCGTTGCGGGGCGGCCAGATTCACGGCAGCGCTGCCGACATTGGTGATCTCGATCCACTTGTCGTTGCTCAGGCCCTCGTAGTACTGACTGATGATGAGACTGCCGGAACCAACCGCAGGATTCACCGTGAGCGTGAACGAGGTGCTGGCCGTAAGCCCACCGGCATCCGTCGTCGTCACCGTGATCGTGGCCGTGCCGCTCTGGCCGGGTGCGGGGGTCAACGTCACCGTGCGGGCCGAGCCGCTTCCGCCAAAGACGATATTGGCGGTTGGAACCAGCACCGCATTGGAGGAGCTGCCCGTGACCGATAAAGATCCCGCGAGTGTCTCTGCATCGCCAACGGTGAACGAGATGGGCGCCGTGGCCGTATCCTGCGCCGTGGTCTGGTTCCCGATGGCGGAAATGGTCGGGGCGGTATTCGCGCCGACGTTGCTGATGGTGAAGCCCACGGCGGTGCTCGTGCCGATGTTGTTCGCTGCGTCATAGCCCTTGGCTGTCAGCGAGTGGGCCGCGTTGGTCAGTGTGGTGGAATCCAGCGTCATGGTGTAGGGCGAAGCGGTGTCCGTGCCCTTCAGCACGCCATCCACGTAGAACTCCACCTTCGTCACACCCACGTTGTCCGTGGCGGTGGCATCGAAGGTGATGGTGCCGCTGGTGCCTGTTACGGATGCGCTCACCACCGGTGCCTGCGTGTCGCCGCCGCCGGTTCCCTGCGTCACCCACACCGGCGCGGACCACATCAGGTCGCCATTGTTCTGGGTGATCTTGGCGTAATAGAAATGCTCGCCATTCGCTGGCGTGATGGTCGTGACCGCCGTGTTGGAGGTCTGGCTCACGGCGATGCCGCTGCCCGGAACGCCTTCAAAAATCTGCACCTGGGCCACCGTGCGGCCGGTGGCGCTGGTGTAGTTGACGGTGAGGGTCAGGGGGCCGCTATTGGCGAAGCGCTCGCCCATGACGCGGCCGTTGGCGGTAAGGATGATCTGGGCATTCTTGTCCATGGTGGCGTAAACGCGGCGGGCCTTCACGGCATCCATGAAGCTCAGCATGGTAAGGGCTGTGCCCGTGGGGATCAGCACACCCGTGCGGTTGGTGTAGCTGGCGCCCCAATTGGCGCAGTGGTTGTCCTGGTCCGTGCTGGGCGCCAGGTGGTAGCCGTTGGCCAGGAGCGCGTTCCAGGTCTGTTCCCAACTGCTGTTGGCGGTTTCGGTTTCGGTGAGGTTGGTGGAAAAGGCAGACGTGTTCAGTACTTCGCAAAGCACCATGGCCGCATCGCCATCGGCCGTGTAGCCCAGCGCGGTTCCGCCCACCACGAACTGGCTCGAGAGCGCGGGGTGATTGAACTGGCCCACCCAGCCCTTGGTCTTCATCAGGGTGTAGAGCCCCGCGTAGTCGCCCTTGGGCGTGTTGTAGTCGCCGATGAGCTGGCCCGAACTATTCAATTCCCAGCCACAGAGTCCATCCGCGTTCAGGATGTTCAAGTGGCCGCCGTTGCTGATGACGCCCCATTCCATGCCATAGATGCCCAGGAAGCCCGGATTCGCGGCATTGAAGGTGGACGTGGCGGAAAGGCCCGACTGGTACAGGTTTCGGGCCACGACAGGATCCGCAGAGAGATTGGTGCCCGTGGAGCCGTCGTACATGTGGTTGTGCTCGGAGGACATCAGCACGTCCAGGCCTTGGGTCAATGCGAACTGATAAGCATCAGCTGGCCCGTAGGCGCCGCTCTGGGGCGCCTGGGCTCCGGCGCAGGTGCTCACGGGACCGCCGCCGTCGCTGTGGTTGTTATGGCTGTGCATGTTCCCGAAATAGATGGTGTAGGGCAGGCTGTTCATCGCGGGGCGCGAGGATTCCACCGGGGTGCCCTGCTTCGGGGCTGCGGCCAGAACGGTCTCACCCGCTGCACTCACCGGCAGGGCGCGGAAGGCAGGCATGGCCGGTCGCGCGGGCTTACCGACCTGAATATCGAAAGCCTGGTCTACAACATTTTCACTGGCATTGGCGAGGTGGTGCTCCACACGGCTGGCCTGGTCGGGTGAAATGGCTTTGCGGTACTCCGATTGGGTCATGGAGCTGGCCATCAGGCGAACCCGGTAGTGCCCCGCCGGGAGTGCTTTGCCCCGACGATCCAGGCCATCCCAAGGCACCCGCACGGTGGCCTGGGTGCTCGCCATAGCCGCCTCGCCCCGCCACGTGCGCAGGATGATTCCGCGGCTGTCCGTCAGCTCCACGCGCCACGCGGCCACCGCCAGATCTTCCGCATCCGCGAAACTGAAGTGCAGCGTGAACACCCGCGCATCGCCCTGGTCACCAATGAACGGCGCACCGAGAGAGGCCTCGAATTCGCTGTGGTCAGGATGCGGGCTGCGGGCAGCCATCGCCTTCTCGGGTGATTGCGCCGCAAGCGCCGAACCGATGAGCAGCGCGGCCAAGAAGGAAAGACAGGAACGGTGCATTCGCATGGGACCTCTGCAATTGGGTTCATTCAAGAATCAGGGGTCCTGTGTGCAATCAGTTGTTAATTTTTGTTAATTTTCAGGCACTAATCTGACTTCAAGCTCTAAGATTCTAGGAAGGCAGGGACCGCACGAAGCCTCCTGAATCCCCTACCGTTGGTCATGGTGTCTTGGGTGGGTACAATTCCCAATTGAACGAGGATTTTGATATGTCCAAGCAATTTAAATACCTTAATTTTGTCATAATATTTTCAATCTTGTTGGGCGCTGGCCTCTCGTTAGTGGGGCAATCCAGCATAGGCGGGACGCCCATAGC
>JANOLT010000129.1:0-1698 GCA_031419915.1 Holophagaceae bacterium | reverse complement strand
TATCGTGGGGGCGGACGGCTATAAGGTCATGAAGCCCTTCACCGGCGACCTGTTCAAGGGCTTGTTGGCGTTTTTCCTGCTGGAGATGGGGATTCTGGTCGCCCGGCGCATCCGCGAGATGAAGGGTGTGGGGCCGTTCCTCATAGCCTTTGCCCTTCTCGTCCCGATGGTCAACGCAGGGATCGTCATCACCTTGTCCCATTTTGCTGGCTTGTCAGAGGGGGATACGCTGATGCTCGCGGTGCTCGCAGCGAGCGCCTCCTATATCGTGGTGCCGGCGGTGGTTCGCGTCGCCATCCCGGAGGCGAATCCGGGACTCTACTTCGGTATGGCGCTGGCACTCACCTTCCCGTTCAACGTCGTACTCGGGATACCGTTGTATTACCACCTGATCCAACTTTTGTGAGCAGTTAAGCCATGAGCCCGACAGCGTCTTCGATCTATGCCGAAAGTCGGGTGGCTCTGCTCACTCAGCACGGCAAGGAAGGTGTGATCGCCTCGGTGCTTGATGCGGCGCTCGGTTGCCGGGTCGAGCGAGTGGCGGGCTACGACACGGATCTTCTCGGCACCTTCACCCGCGATATTCCGCGCGCTGGTATGCAGCTTGAGGCGGCACGCAAGAAGGCGCGCATCGGTATGCAGCTTTCCGGTCTATCGTTCGGGCTCGCGAGCGAGGGTTCTTTCGGCCCCGACCCGTTCGCGGGGATGTTTCCCTGGAACGTGGAGTTCCTGATTTTTCTTGATGATGAGCGCGGTCTGGAGGTCGTGGGAGTAGCCCAAGGCGCGGCGAACTTCTCCCACCTGCTGACGGACGATTGGGCTGCGGTCGAGGCCTTCGCCAAGCAGGCGGGATTTCCCGCACACCATCTGGTGGTACGCCCCGAGGGCGAGGACGACCCGCGCATCCGCAAGGGGATTGCCGCCTGGGCGGAGCTGGAAGCTGCCTTTATCTCGGCGCTGGCGGAATCGGCCAACGGGCGGGTATTCGTCGAAACCGACGTGCGCGCCCATGCCAATCCCACGCGCATGGACAACATCCGCCTGGCGGCCGAGGATCTGGTGAAAAAGCTGAGCTCGTTTTGTCCTGCCTGTGGCACGCCGGGATTCTGGATCGTGGAGCGCGTGGTTGGTCTAGCGTGCGCAGACTGCGGAGCACCCACGCGCGAGACTCGCGCCGAGATTCTCGGCTGTCTCAAATGCGCGCACCGCGAGACCCGTGAGCAGACCGACTGGCAATCCGCTGACCCGGGCCGCTGCGACTACTGCAACCCTTGACGCTCGCATGAGACCATGACGCATAACCCTAAAAACGGCGATTGAACCCGCACCGGTTCGTTTGCAAGATTTCACACCCAATGTCCCCGGCCACCGCGCTTTGGGCACGGCTCACATCATTTACATTATCAGGAGATAAATTATGTCTGACAACCGCAGAAGCAAAACTGTCACCCAGGGCGTGCAGCGTTCTCCCAATCGCGCCCTGCTGCGCGCCGTCGGATTCGGCGACAAGGACTTCGACAAGCCCATCGTTGGCGTGGCAAACGCACACAGCACCGTCACACCGTGCAACATGGGCATCGGCGGGCTGGCTGCGCGTGCTGAAGCCGCGTTGAAAAAAGCCGGCGCCATGCCGCAGATGTTCGGCACCATCACCATCTCGGATGGCATTTCGATGGGTACCGAGGGCATGAAATATTC
>JANOLT010000128.1:0-8267 GCA_031419915.1 Holophagaceae bacterium | reverse complement strand
GGGTTTTCACGAATCTGGCGCCTGTAAGGGAATCCAGGCGGTGGGCATGAACAGGTCATACGGAGTTGTATTCAACCCGGATTTTGCGATTGCTTGATTCCATTGGCTTCAGGCTTCGGACTTCAGGCTTCAGGTCCGCATCACCTACAGCACAAACCGATGCGAAGTGATTCGCGTCCTGAAGCCTGTAGCCTGGAGCCAGTTTCATCCCGACCAAATGCAGAATCCGGGTTGAAAGGGCACCTGGGTTAAACTGGAACCAACGCCAAGGCTTCCCATGTCCTTCACTCCCGGTTCCAAGCACGGCCAGATGGCCGACATCAACATGACGCCGATGATCGACGTGATGCTGGTGCTGCTCATCATCTTCATGGTGGCGGCGCCGATGCTCACCACGGGGGTGGACGTGAACCTGCCGGAGGCCAAGACCGGCAAGAGCCTGGAAGCCGAGGCCCTGACCGTGACGATGACCGATGATGGCCGCATCCAGTTCGGGAAAACGTTTGTGCAACTGGGCGTGCTGCAAAAACAACTGCGCGAGCAGGCCAAGCTGGATCGCAAGCGTCCGGTGTTGGTGCGGGCGGACCACAATCTGCCCTATGGCCGAGTCATCGCGGTGGTGGACAGCATTCGCGAGGCGGGCTTTTCGCAAGTGGGATTTGTCACCCAGGCCTCGTTGCAAGCAGAAGGTAAGTAATGAGTCAGGAGCTGTATGTCCTTCTCCATGAGCGCGCGGCGCTGGGGAGGATCCGCTTCCCCGTGGCCCTGGCGGTGGGCGGAGCGGTGCTCAGCGTCCAGGTGGGCCTGGTGGCCCTTTCGGTCTTTCTGGGCCAGACCCATGGCGAGGCGCCCGCGCCGAAAAAGGTTACCTGGGTGACTCTGCCGGGCGTCGCGCCCACGGGACCCAGTGGCGGAAGCGGTCCCCAGATTCAAGGCGACACGAGCCAGCGCATTCGCCGTGTGGAAGACGTCGCACCGAAAGTCACCGAGCGACCAGCCGGTCGGATTCCCGACGTGGTGGGAAACACAAAAGCTTCGTCGCCCATCAAGGGCACGAACCCCGATGCTGCCAGCAAAGGCAAGAGCGCGGATTTCTCGAAGGGCAACACTGCCGCGGTCAATCCAAAAATCGGGGCGGCGGGGCAGGGCGATGGCAGTGGAATTGGGGTAGGCGTACCCATTCCGGGCCTGCGGGCCAGTGGCGCGTCCGATGGTGGGTCGGGCCTGGTGGGTGGGCTGGACCAGGGCAATTTCCCCTACGCCTGGTACGTGCAGAACATGCAAAACACCATCATCCGCAACTGGAGCCGTACGACCAATGCTCAAGGCCGCGTGGGCGTCTATTTCCGCATCCTGAAAGACGGCACGCTGGAAGGCTGGAAGGTGGAAAGCCCCAGCGGCAATTACGCCCTGGATCAAAGCGCGCTGAACGCCGTGCGCCGCGCCGGCAACGTTCCCCCGCTGCCCGATGATTTCCAGGGCAACGAACTGGGCGTTCATTTCTGGTTCACGTATTTGGGGAACTAAGGGCCTGAAATGGCATCTTTATTCCCTTTCAGGCCCTAAGGCGTTGGAACTATCCTTAAGATATGGACGCCACCGCAGGCCATCTTGAAGACTGGACGCCAGACGAGATCGCGTGTGGTCGGCGCTGGGTGCATACCTGGCGGAAGGCTGGGAAGGCACTAGAGGTGCTGCGGAGGCGGGAACTTCAGGAGCTTGATACTTTCACGGCTAGATGGCCTGCGCCAGGCCACCCAATAGCAGAGCTGCGCCAGATCCAGGTCCAGATGCGAACCTAGCCATCAATCATTCAACCCGTAGTTCCGCCTTAACATCCACTCCCACACCGCCGACGGCAGCATCGCCTTGGCCCAGCCTGCCAGCCGAGCTTCGGGGCGGATCAGGATTCGACGGGGCGGATGCTTTCGCGTGAGGGCTTTCAGGATGCAGCGGGCGGCTTGCTCGGGGCTTCCGGCAAAACGCTCCGCATGTTGTTCGCGGGTCTTCACGAATTTCGCAAGAATCTGCTCGTAGCGCGTGCCTTTGACCCGCTCTGGCAGATCGCCCCAAGCGTTGGCGATGGTGTTGCGGAATGAACTGGCCACCGCGCCGGGCTCCACCAACACGACGGGAATTTCTCGACCGATTTCCAGGCGCAGGGTCTCCGCCAAGGCCACCACCGCGTGCTTTGACGCATTGTAAGGCCCCGCCAACGGAATGCTCAGGCGGCCCAACATGGAGGCCACATGGACGATGCGGCCTTCGCCTTTCAATGCGTTCTTGCGGATGAGTGGAAGAAAAGCATTCGTGACCGCCTGGAGCCCCACGACGTTGGTTTCGAATTGCGCCCGCAGTTCATCGGGCCGCACGAATTCAAGGGGTCCCATCTGTCCGTAGCCCGCGTTGTTGATGAGGGCCACCAGCCGCAGATCTGAACATGCCGCGACTGCGCTGGCGATGCTTTCCCGAGATGTCACATCCAGGTTCACTCGGCGCAAATCATCGCCATCCGGAAGCTCTGTCAGGTCAATCAGACGCCGGGCTGTGGCCACCACGCCCCACCCTACGCCACGGCAAACAGCCACCAGGGCCTTGCCGATGCCTGAGGAGCAGCCCGTGATGAGAACCCAAGGGCGGGATGATTCAGACACCATGGTGGTTGCGGCTTGATATGAAGGATTCAAAAAACTTGGAACATCCCAGCACTTCCGCCACCCCCGCCACCGCCACTCATCAGCATGTTGTTCTCGAAATCATTGAAGAGAATCTCGAAAGTATCCGGGTCATCCCACATGATCCAGTGCTTGGCATCCACAAAGTAGGACACGGTGAGCTTGGGGATGCCGTCCAACCCCAGCTGTTTCAGGGACTCTTTTTCCTTCGTGGGATCGGGAATCAACAGGGTGGAGGCAAATAGAGTCACGGGCACCTGGATGGCTGTGGCTCGCGCCCCCAGAGAATCGCTACCGAGTGCCCGAACGTAGGCTTTGAGCACGGGCACCGGAACTTTCAGGGCGTCCTTCACTAGCTTGGCTTTTTGGGTTTCACCCTTGCAAAGCCCCCCGAAAAAATCACCCAGCGCCGCGCTGGCGTTGGCATCCAGATCCTTTTCAAGCTTGTCCGTGAAAACCTTGGGAAGAGGCGCCAAACTGCTGTCCACGAGAATGATTCCGCGAGTGACCTTTGGATCCGCCAGTGCCACGCGGACTGCGATGGCGCCCCCAATGCTGTGACCGACAAGGACCACCGGCTCGATCTTTTGCTTGCGGATGAGTTTGGCGATTTCACTGCCAATGGCATCCAAATCCGCGACGCCTTCTTTCAAGGGCGGCGCAATGCTGTTGCTACCCCCATGCCCTGGCAAGTCCACTGACAAAACCGTATGGTCCTTTTTCAATCGCTTGGAGATTTCAGCCCAAGCGTCCCGGTTGCCGCCGAAACCGTGGATGAGCACCACGCCAGGGCCTTTGCCTTCTTTCTTGAACGCCAAGTCGGGGGCAGCCGCCAAGGGATAAGTGAGGATAGATATCAGGGCTACCGCGAGTAAAGGTTTCATGTGAAGAAGGATGCACTGTTAAAAAATTCTGACAAGGTTGAATCCGAGAGCCCATTCTCCACTGCGATTAGGACCGACCCCAGCGTAGTCACCTCCAAGCACCTGGTTCGCGGTGGTACCGCGCACGTTGGTGGCCAGGAGCGTGAATCGGTGGCCTTTGGTCCTGAAGACATAGCCAAGAGCCCAGCCATTTTCGACATCCCGGGTTGTGGTGGAATCAACAAATACCCGGAGATCCTTCACCTTGGATGGCCGCGGATAATATTCGCCCATAAGGCTGTGCCGTTCAGCTATATCCCAGCGGAGGCCGAATCCCGCGGTGGTGACACCCTTGCGTTGGGTGCTGGTGGAACTCAAATAGGTGGGGACCGCGAGCACCGTAATACCGCCACCGCTCCAGGAAAGGGGGAGTTGAACCGCTGTGCCCACGATGCCTTCCCGTGAATTGGGCGTGAAGGTCAGGTCCCTGATGGTTTCGTCGTAGCGCTCGATCCGTATCGCCGCATGGAAATCCGGTTGAGATACAAGCACTTGATGGAGAGCCAGCGTGATGGTCTTGTTATCCGGTGTGCGGTAGATCTGGAAATTGGTTCCGGGCGTGGAAGGCATCGCGATGTCCATGCCGAGCCCTGAGAAGGAATAGCCATCCAGGCCAAAGGCCTCCTTGCTGTTGTTTCGGGCCTGTTCCTGGAACCGGTGGGTGAAGCGGTAGCTGAAGCTCGCGCCCATGAGCCCTTGAGCCGTCGTCAAATTAAGCCAAAGTGGCACTTCACTTTGCTGGGCGGGTGCCACGGTCGAAGCGGCAGCTAAGGCTAGGGCTAGTATCAACGCACGGCGCATGGGGTGTCCTTGGGATCAGCTAACCAGGGTGTCACAGTTAAGAGTCCTGCCTTAGTACATCTGCTTGTTCACGCCCTTCACAGTTTCGCCTTCACCGGGAGCAGGAGGCTCGGTGTAGAGGTGCATGGACTGGCTTTTAGTGGGCAATTTGCCCATGCCAAAATAGGTGAACAAGACGAAGCCCCAGGCGAAGACGCTGGCCCACACGGCCTTGCGGCCCTTGAATGCGGGTGTGTAATGCATGTGCAGCACGGCGCCGTAGATAAGCCAGCTGATGAGGCCCCAGTTTTCTTTTGGGTCCCAGGCCCAGTAATCGCTCCACGCGAACTTGGCCCAGGTGCCGCCGGTGATCAGGCCGCAAGCCAGCATCAGGAACCCGAAGCGGATCCATTGCCGGTTCATTTTTTCGAAATTCACCGCGGTGGCATCCTTGGCACCCGTGGCACCCAGGGCCCGGGCCCAGAAGGAACCAGGTTCAAAGCTGCGGTCCCCAGGCTTCACCAGCGCCAGTATTCCCACGACGAAGGCCACGGTGACGCTCGAATAGCCCGCGAAGTAGATCGTCACATGCGGCAGAAACCACGCGCTCTGAAGGGCGGGCGGCAGCGTGATGATTTCGATGTCGGCTTTGTTCAACGCATAGGTCAGGGCGCTGAACACGATGAGTAAGGAGATGAAGCCCAGCAAGCGGACTTTCTTGATCCACTCCACCACCAGGGCCAGCAAACCAAAGATGAAGCTGAAGTAGATGAGCGATTCGTAATAGGTCTTGGAGGGTGCCCTTCCGGCGATGATCCCGCGATGGATGAGCATGTAGGCGTTCAGCAGCCAGGCAGCCAGAAAGAGAATCCGCGCCACCTGATAGATGCGGTCCTTTTCATCCCTAAATGTGGGTGCGAAAAGGCAGAGACCATAGGCGAACAGCGCGAAGAAATAGAGACCATAGGTGAGCTGGAAGGCCATTTCGGCCTTGATGAAGTTGGCGTAGAGCTGTGCCATCAGGCCTCCTTCTTCTTGAGCACTGGTTTGAGATAGAACATCCAAATTATTCCGGTGATGAGGCAGAGGAAGCCCACGTAGACCAGCCATAAGCCTGGTTCACGGACCACCATGATGCCGCTGACGCTGGGGTCGTCCGGGTTGTAGTTGCTCTGGTAGAACCAGTGGCCCTGGAAGATCAACGGATCATTGACGCTCACGGTTTTTTTCGCGAGCTGTTTACCCGCGGAGTCGAGCACCACCAACTCAGAACGGAAATCCTTAGGCTCTGTGTCCTTGGCCTTGTAGATGAGGCCAACGCTCTGATCGAAGAATGTCTCTGACCTGGGCAGGCCATCGGGGCCAATGGCATCCAACCATTTTTCTTCGCTTCGACCGGAGCCTTGATCCCAGATTTTCACTTTCATCACGGGCCGTTCGAATTTCAGGGCTTCCTTGGGATCGGGATGGGACACGAAGGCCGGCAGATACTCCGCATGGTCCAGGGCGGCCACAGCAGTGGCTGAAAGACCTTTCTCCACGATGAAGGGTTTGTTGATCTGGAGTGGTTCAGAGCGTGTCACGCGGCCATTCTCCACAAGCCGAATGGAATGGTCCTCGCGGGTGAACACAACGAAACGTGACTGCCGTTCTTCGCCTTCCCGCACATAGCTTAGCCTTAGTCCCTTGGGCAGATTGGGACCGTTGAGCTGATCCGAAAGCCTGGGATTCCTGGCGCTGAGCATCACGCGGCGGGAGGGGCCGCCTGGCTCCCGAAGACTCACTTCCAGCCAAGGCTCCACTGGCTTCGTGCTGCGGCTGAAGGCCTGGGGATTGCCATCCTTATCCTTCTCCACGGCGAAGTCCGGATAGTACTTTTCCACCTTCAGGCTGAAGGCCGGAAAATCCCAGGTGGCGCCAACCTTTGCATCGTGTGTGGTGGTCTTGCCCATGAACGTGAGCACGATCTTTTCCGCGTTTGGAGGCTTCCGCCGCAATTGATTCAAGAGATCCGTGGACCAGCGATCCTGGTACACGACCGCAAAGCGTCCACCGGGTTCATCGCGGCGCGAGGCATTCTCCCGGCGCGCAAAGAGATCCCCGATGACAGGCTGCGGCTCACCAATTCCCAGCATCACGCGCAGGGCCGGATTCTCCGGAGCGTTCGGGTTGTTGACGAATTCACCCGCATCCAAAGCGTTGGGGATGATCTGTTCCACCGAGAAATGGAGTTTCGAGAGGGGCAGTCGGGCTTTCATGCCTTGCTTCACCTCGTAGGCCTTCGGGTTCTTCTCGAAGCCACCTTTGCCGTTCGGTTCAACGAAGGCGTAGAGTTTGTATTCTGGAGCGTACTGCTCGACCGTGAACCGATTGAGCTGAATGCTGAATTCCGGGAGTGGGTAGGGTTCTTCAGGATTCGGCCGCATGTTTTTCATCTTGTAGAACGTGTTCGTGGGCTCCCCGGTCCTCAGCTCGTTGAAGGCGCGCACATAGCCGTACTTGCCCCACAGGCCGCCCAGAAGGATCACCGACGTGGAAACGTGGACCAGCAGAAAGCCGATGCGATGGGCGGGGTAGGGCCGCCGTTTCCACGCCACCGCAAGCATCGAGAGGGCCAGCAGTGAAAGCAGGGCGTAAAACCAGAGGCTATGGTAAAGATCCGCGGAATGCGTCCAGAGGATGAACTTGCGAACAAAATGCCCGTAAAACCGTTCATAGAATTCCGGTGATTCATCCTGCAATATCACCGTTCCCATGATCACTGCCAAGGCTATTAGGAGTATCTGGCTCACGGCGAATTGGACCGATGTGAGGAGCTGATAAAACCGCTCTCGATAAACGATGAATGCCGCGCCATAGATGGCCGCCGCAAGGGCCATGAAGGCTGTCACCTGCTGCTTGGCGCTGAAGCCCTTCTCGTTGAGCAGGCTCTGCGCCACCATCCATACCGCCGCCCAAAGGACAAGTGCAAGGATTTGCAGTTTGGAATTCTGGTGAAACGGCTTGGCGGCAGGGACTTCACTTGCGGCGAGGCTAGCTTCATTCATGCGTCTCAGCTTTCAAAAAAACGACCTAGACCAGTGCCAGCAGGCCCAGTAGGTAGAAACTCAGCTCCACACGCACTTCGAATCGAGGTTTTCCGGCTGAGAAACGCTCATGGTAGTACCAGAGGTAGAGCAGCGGATAGGCAGCGCAAACGCTGAGAATCACTGCGATGGTCAGGGGATGCACATGGCTTTGGTTTACAAACGTGAACCAAAGGGATCCTGCCAAACCAATAGCCAGCAATGCGATGAGCACCCTTTTAGCGCGGGGTTTGCCTAGCAGAATGGGCAATGTTTCCTTGCCGAGCACCTGATCGTTTTGCATATCGCGGATGTCGTAGATCACCGTGCGGGCAAAGACCAGTACCGTCACGAGACTCAAGCCCACCATGGCTTTCGCATCCCAGGTCCAGGGCCAGAAGGAGCGGCCATGCTGCCAGACGGGAAGCGCGATGGCGACCACGCCCAGCGCCATGGCTACAAGCACATCCTTGGATCCCGGTATGGATCGCAGACTCCAGCGCTTGGTGTCGAACGGGATTTCAACTTTGTACATGAGCCCCAACAGGCTGGCACCGAACACCAGCAGTAATGGGCGAATGCCGATGGAGGCAGCGGTACCAAAGCCCGCCAATAGCGATACCAGCGCCGTGGCGATCAGGGTCTTGCGGTTGCGCTCCAGGAATCGCGCGCGCCCCGGCCCCTTGGCGACAAGGCCCTTGGGATCCAGGAAAGGCGTGAGCAGATACATGGCCAGCAGGTATGTTCCCGTAATGACCGGGTAGCTCCAACTCAAGCCCAGGCCCATCCATTTGTGAACGCCCAGCGTCATGAGCGCCGCGCCG
>JANOLT010000127.1:0-3852 GCA_031419915.1 Holophagaceae bacterium | reverse complement strand
TCAAGGAAGCAATCCAGGGCATCTGGGGACTTTGGCATTGGATCGCGGGCATGGTCGGCTGATGCGATTCGACGCCCTGACCCTCCTCCCCGAGTTTTTCGAGCTGACCCGGCTCGGCGTGACGGGCCGTGCCTTTCATGAACTCGGACACGAGCTGCATACCCACAACTACCGGCCGTATTCGGGCAACGCATTTGGGCATGTGGATTCCGCACCTTTCGGAGGCGGGCCGGGGATGGTGCTTCGGCCCGATGTGCTGCGGGACACCCTTGCCTCGGTGCCGCGCCAAGCTTCGAGCCGCGTCATCCACTTCAGCCCCGCGGCGCCACCGCTGGATCACGCGAAAGTTCTCGAATTGACAAAATTCGATCAATTGATTCTGGTGTGCACTCGGTTTGAAGGGCTGGATCAACGGGCCGTAGATCTTTACGTGGATGAAGAACTGCGGGTTGGGGATGCCGTGCTCAGTGGTGGTGAACTTCCTGCGCTCTTCCTCATCGATGCCCTGTGCCGCTGGCTTCCGGGGGTTCTCGGAAACGATAGCTCCGCATCTGAAGATAGCTTCGCCCAAGGTCTTTTGGATCACACGCATTTCACGCGGCCAGCGGTATTCGAGGGCCGCGAAGTCCCTTTGGTGCTTCAGGGCGGCAATCACCAGGCCATCCGGCTTTGGCGCCTGCGCGAGGCCATGGCGCGGACCAAGGAGTTAAGGCCGGACCTTTGGGGTAGCTACCTGGCAGAACACTTGGGAAACCTGGGCCGGGCGGAGCAGTGGTGCGCCTGGCAGGTGGAACATCCCGAGGCTTGGAACCAACCCAAACCCAAAGGCTGGAAGGGAATTCAGCCCATTTAGGGCTTTCATTCCTTTGGGAATTCGATACACTGGTGGACTCCGCAGCGCGGAGCTTTCGCGTCTCATGTCCGCTGATTCCGAGAAGGAACTGGACCGCTGGGCCCCCTGGAGAATACATGAATATCATCGACAAACTCGAAGCAGGTCTTGTCCGGAAAGACCTTCCGAAGTTCGCGCCGGGCGACACGGTGAAGGTCCACGTGAAGGTGAAGGAAGGCGAGAAAGAGCGCATCCAGATTTTTCAGGGGCTCGTCATCGGTATCAAAGGTGGCGGCATGCGCACCAGCTTCACGGTGCGCAAGATCTCCAGCGGAGTGGGCGTCGAACGCGTTTTTCCCTTGAACAGCCCCACCGTTGACAAGCTCGAAGTGATCCGCAGTGGCAAGGTTCGTCGCGCCAAACTCTATTTCCTGCGCGCCAAGCTCGGCAAGGCTGGGCGCCTCAAGGAACGCCAGCACCACGCTGCCCAGTAATCGGCTCCAAAATTTCAAAACGCCCCGCATTACGGGGCGTTTTTAATTTGCACTTTTGAAGGTTTTCGGCCATTTCTAGAGAGAGCGACCGCTTGAAGCGGTCTTGATCCTTGGAGCAGCCATGAAGCCTTCTTCTGTTCTGATTTCCGGTGCCCTGCTGGCCCTTGTGGGCTCTGCCGCGGCGCTTCAAGCCCAGGATGTGCGCTACGGTCTTCAAGTCCACGGGAACATTCCCATGGGCGACTTGAAAGATGCCGCTGACAGCAAAATCGGCTTCGGCGGCGGCGGGCACATGACCATTGATTTGGGAGATGGCCATATGCTGCGGCCCCGCTTGGACTATGTGGTCTATCCGGAAAACAAAGCCTTCGTGGGTCCCATTAGGGGGTCAAAAGTGAGTGACGCCTCCCTGGGGCTTGATTACATCTACGATTTTGGCGGTAAGGATGGCGACTTCTACCTCACAGCTGGCCTCGCTTTGCATCGGTGGAGGGCTGAATACAACTACCTCGTGAATGGCAATGTCACCGTGAGATCCACCAGTACCAGCAACAAGGTGGGCGTGGCCGTTGGGGCAGGATTCAACTTCAATTCCAGCTTCGGCGTGGAAGCCCGCTATGTGGCCTCGAAATTTCAGCAGGGCAGTACTGATCGAACCGCTGACGCACTGCAAGTGGCCGCTTTGTACCGCTTTTAGTTCTAACGTTGAATCCGGATTTTAGTACGCCGATTGTGCGCTTCCGCTGGCTTCAGGCTTCGGACTTCAGGCTTCAGGTTCGCATCACCAAAAGTACAAACCAATGCAAAGCGATTCGAGGCCTGAAGCCTGTAGCCTGAGGCCCGAGGCCAGTTTCATCCCACTCAAGTGTAGGACCCGGGTTTAATGGGGAAAGTGGCTCGGGCTAGGACAGACCCTATAGCCCGTATTCTTTCCAGCGGGTCGTGATTTTCTCCAACAGTTCACTTGGGAAAACCAAATCCCGCGGCCATTCCCGCTTGAAGCCATCAAAGGGTTTGTTCTTGCGCGTGGCGTCGATGCCCACTTTGCTGCCAAATGCAAAGCGGTCCGAGGAATGGTCCAGCACGTCCAGCGGCCCGTCGGTGAAGAGCATGTCCCGGCGGGGATCCACGTTGCTGGTGATGCGGAAAAGCACCTCGTTCAGGTCGTGGGGATTGATGTCCTCGTCCACCACCACCACGCACTTGCTGAACATGATCTGGCCGGTGCCCCAGATGGCGCTCATCACCTTCTGCGCGTGACCTGGATACTCCTTTTTCAGGGAGACGATCACCAGGTTGTGGAAGCCGCCCGCAGCGGGCAAGTGCATGTCGCGGATTTCCGGCAGGACCATTCGCAACAGCGGCAGGAAGATGCGCTCGGTGGCGAGGCCCAGGTAGGCGTCTTCCTGCGGTGGGCGACCCACGATCGTGGCGGGATAAACGGGGTTCTTGCGCATGGTGATGGCTTCCACGTGCAGCACCGGGTAGTCGTCCGCCAGGGAGTAGTAGCCCGTGTGATCGCCGAAAGGGCCTTCATTGCGCAGTTCGCGGGGATTCACGTAGCCCTCGATGACGATTTCGGAGTCCGCCGGGACTTCCAGATCGTTGGTGATGCACTTCACCATCTCGATGCCGCTGCCACGCAAGAATCCCGCGAACATCAGCTCTGAGAGAAAGGGCGGCAGTGGCGCCGTGGCGCAATAGGTGAGGTTAGGATCTCCACCGAAACTCACGGCGACCGGCATTTTTTCCGTGTCGCCGTAGCCATGGCGATTCCTGGCGCCATCGTGGTGAAGCTGCGTATGAAAGCCCAGGGTCCGGTCATCGAATACTTGCAGGCGATATAGGCCCACGTTGCGATGACCCGTCTCTTTATTGCGCGTGTGGCTCAACCCTAGAGTGATGAAAGGCCCGCCATCTTCGGGCCAGGTGGTGAGTACCGGCAGTCTTGAAAGTTGCACCTCGGCGCCCTGCAACACCATTTCCTGGCAGATGCCCTTGCGTACAGTCTTGGGCATCCAATTGCCTACTTCAGCGAGCATGGGGAGTTTGGCCAGCTTGTCGAAGAACCCTAGTCCCGGCTTGGGCATGGCTTCCCGGATGAGCTTCTCTATCCTGTCGGCGATGGCGTCCAGACCACGTTCTTCCTTTTCAACGCCCAGTGCCATGGCCACGCGCCTGTAGGAACCAAAGGCATTCATCACCACGGGCATGGAATGCCCCTTGGGTTTTTCAAAGAGCAGGGCTTTGCCCCCGCCTGGCTGCTTGGAAACGCGATCGGCGATGGCACCCATCTCCAGGAAGGGGTCCACCTCCACAGGAACGCGGTGCAGTTCCCCGGTGGAACCAAGCTGTTGGATGAAGGTCTGAAAATCGCGGTTCATTTGGAATTCCATGTGGAGGGGGCGCAGTGCACTGAGTGGGAGACCGCCCACCGGGGCGGCAACTCCATTGGACATCATCCCATCCCCGTTGGTACTCCGATACATGCCCTCCGTGCGAAATCCTGGACCGATGGGGCTGGTG
>JANOLT010000126.1:0-2754 GCA_031419915.1 Holophagaceae bacterium | reverse complement strand
CGGTCGCTCACGCGCGTCGCCTTCGGCAAGCCCCTGGCGCTGCTGGGCGGCAACCGCGACATCATCGCCAACGCGCGCATGGCCATCGAGCAGGCGCGGCTGCTCACGCTCAAGGCCGCGTGGCTGATGGATACCGTCGGCGTGAAGGGCGCCAAAAGCGAGATCTCGCAGATCAAAGTCGTCGCGCCCAACATGGCGCAGCTGGTCATTGACCAGGCCATCCAGATGCACGGCGGCGCAGGCCTCAGCGAGGATTTTCCACTGACGGCCCTCTATGCCTACGCCCGCATGCTCCGCATCGCCGATGGCCCCGACGAAGTCCACCGCGCCAGCATCGCCAAGGGCGAACTCAAAGCCCAGGCGGAGAAGGCAGGGATGGAAATGGCGAAAAGATGAAAATACTTAAGCCGGGGGTGAAGGGTGAATTATGAATTATGAATGATGAAGAAAAAGCAGGCCCATCTGGTCGCGAGCGCTCATTTCATCATTCAAACTTCATAATTCATACTTCGGTTTTGTGTGAATGGTGAACCATGAATGATGAAAAGTCGAAGGACTTACCTATTCGGACAAAGGAATTCGCGTTACGCGTGATTCGGATGTATTCAGCGTTACCGAAGTCAACCGAAGCGCAGGTGTTGGGCAAACAGGTTCTACGGTCCGGCACATCCGTTGGCGCCAACTATCGCGAGGCAAATCGGGCGCGTTCAAAAGCGGAGTTCATCGCCAAAATCGGCGACTGTCTCAAGGAACTCGACGAAACCGCCTACTGGTTTGAACTGCTGGCCGAGTCGTCAATTGTCCCCGAGGCGAAACTTGCCGCCCTTCGAGATGAATGCGATCAGCTCCTGGCTATCTTCACCACAATCTCAAAGAAGACGAAGGCCCGTGTTTCTTGACTTCTGAAAGGTTGAATGTTGAATGATGAATGATGAAGAAGGCCGCACACCTATTTCATCATTCAACATTCAACCTTCATCCTTCGTTTGCTGAGCCCCCATGCCCTTGATCGATGAATCCGGCCCTGTTCGCAGCGGCGAGGAACTCGACATCTCGGCTGTGGATGGGTTCTTGAAGCGCATGGATTCCAGCCTTACTGGAATACCCGTCATCAGCCAGTTTCCGGGCGGGGCTTCGAATTTGACTTACCTGGTTTGCTACGAAAATCGCGAGTTGGTGCTGCGGCGGCCACCGTTGGGGCACAAGGCGAAGAGCGCTCACGACATGGGGCGGGAGGCGCGCATCATGGGGGCGCTAAAAGCGCACTATCCCTACGTTCCAGAGGTGCTGGCCTATTGCGAGGATGCGACGGTTTTGGGTAGCGAGTTCTATGTGATGGAGCGCATCCGGGGGCTCATTCCGCGCCAGGATTTGCCCGATGGACTGGACCTGAGCACCAACCAAACGCGCCAGCTTTGCCTCAACGTCATCGACAAGCTCATCGAGTTGCACCAGGTGGATTGGAAGGCCGCGGGGCTGGAGTCTTTGGGCAAGGGCGAAGGTTACGTGCAGCGCCAGATCGCGGGCTGGAGCGACCGCTACCGCAAGGCGCGCACGGAGAACGCCGCCGATTTCGAAAGCGTGATGAGTTGGCTGGCAGCGAACATGCCGCTGGAAGACAGCGCCACCTGCGTGATCCACAACGATTTCCGTTTTGACAACGTGGTGCTGGACCCCAACGATCCCTTGAAGGTCATCGGCGTGCTGGACTGGGAGATGGCGACTTTGGGCGATCCGTTGATGGACTTGGGGAACTCGCTGGCCTACTGGGTGCAGGCGGACGACGATGAGACCTTCAAGCACATGCGCCGCCAGCCCACGCACCTGCCGGGAATGCTCACGCGCCGCGAGGTCATCGCCTACTACGCGACCAAGACCGGCCGTTCCGTGGGGGACTTCGACTTCTATCTGATCTACGGCTTATTCCGCCTGGCTGTGATCGTGCAGCAGATCTACTTCCGCTACCACCACGGTCAGACCACGAATCCTACGTTCAAGGGCTTCATCCACATCACCAACTATCTCGAAAAGCGCTGCCTCAGATTGATTCGAAAAAAATAAAGAAGCCGCAGATTTCGCAGATGACACAGATCTCCAGATGGCCAACTCCCCCAAAGGAAAGGTGTTCTCTTTTTCGCTTTACATGGGTCAACCGGTTTTCAGGGCGGCGGCGGCCCCGGCCAAGCCGGGGCGGCCCATGCTCCATGCGGGGCGCGATCATCGCTGCTCCACCACACGCGTTTTCCATCTGTGGAATCTGCGAAATCTGCGGCTGATTTTTCTTTTTACACCGTGCACCCACCCCAGTTCTAATCCCGGCAGGGTTATTAAGGTTCTTGGAATTCTTGGCTACTCGCGGGCTCGCCTCAGCCGCTTCACCGCCATGGACAGGCCGGTGCCGCTGAGTCCAAGGCCCAGCGCGATCACGGCCATCATCAGGGCCCGCTTGGCGCCGTCGGTCAGGAAATCCAAGCTGTGGAGGCGGAAGGCGAGGTCGTAGATGCGCCAGATGTCGCGGCGCCGGGCCCGGACATCACCGGTCAGGGCATCGACGTAAAGATGCATGTCCCCCTTGCGCAGATGGAAAGCGTAGGCGGGAAGCGGGCCGGTGTATTCGCCGGGGAGGGCCAGCGTCACGGGTCCGCTGCCGATGAGGCGTCGGCCTGGACCCGATCGCAGGAATAGGTAGACGTTTTCCTCCTCATAGGTGCCCCCAAAATCCCGGCTGGCCGCCTGCCGGACCCAGGAGAGGGG
>JANOLT010000125.1:0-1781 GCA_031419915.1 Holophagaceae bacterium | reverse complement strand
CATCGCTTTCGCAAAATGCACCGGTCCCGGATGGTGTTGCCCACCCAAACGTAGCGATGGCGGCAGTTCCAGGTGCATCCAACCCCCATTCTGGATGGGAGGCAGGCACCACGCGCAGATCATTTCCTGTTTGTCGTTCGAAGATCCGCAGCTTGGCCTGGCGATAGGCTTCCAGCGTCCCATGGCGAGCCAGGTGGTCCGGCGTGAGATTCAGGAAGGCCGCACCTTCCGCACGAAATTCCTTGATGGTTTCAAGCTGGTAGCTGGACAACTCCAGCGCGTAGATCGTGCCAGGGCCGCTTTCCACCACCGCTTGCAAGAATGGTTTTCCCAGGTTCCCACACGCTACGACGCTAGATCCCGCAATGCGCAGCAAATGGGCGAGCAGATCCGTGGTGGTGCTTTTTCCGTTGGTGCCCGTGATGGCCAGAATGCGGGAGCCATCGGCCTTCGTACGTAAGGCACGGTGCGCCAGCTCGATCTCGCCTATGACTGATATGCCTCGCTGAAGAGCCTCTGCCACGAAGGGAACGCGTGGGCTGATGCCGGGGCTCAGGACCACTTCGGCGCAGTCATCCAGCAGGGAGAGCGGATGATCACCCCATACGGCAGGCACACCGCCCAGCAGGAGATCCCGAAGCTGAGCATCCGAAGGTGGTGTTTTACTATCTGTAAGCACGACCACGGTTCCCTGGGATGCCAGGAAACGGGCCGCCGCCAGCCCGGATTTCCCAGCCCCCATCACGACGGTTCTAGCCACGATTCCCCCTAAACAAGCCTAGCCCATAGAACCCGCCCCACGCTCCTCACAACACTTAACAACCTCAATTGTGGGCATCAGCACCCTTGAGGTATAAGCTTGGCTCCACCCCATGGCCCAAGTTGTCGCCATGCGGTCCCGGAGCCAGATTGAACAAGGTCATTCTCCAAAGCCTTCTCAGCTTTAAGCGACCCCTGGTGCCCTACGCGCACCCGATCTACAGCGTTCGCAGCGCGCGGGTCATGGCTCAGGAAATGCTTTTTCGTTTCAAAGATGACAACGGCGAGATGCTCACCGTCGGGACTATCTTTGCTGACGCCACTATCCCCTACGAACAAAAAGTAAGCTTGGATATGCTCTGTCTGGACGCGGCCTTCAAGTTGCTTTCGGAAACGGTCCTTGTGGATCGGATGCATTTCATCAACCTGGAACCCAGCACCTTGGCCCATCCGGATTTCTGGACCCATCTTCCCCGCTGGGTGGGCGGATTGGAAGTGAACCCAGGGCAGGTGGTGGTGGAATTCACGGAAAGCCATTCACTGCATCGCCTGGACGAACTCCAGGTATATGCCAAGCGGTTGCGGGATCATGGCCTGAAGATCGCGGTGGATGATCTAGGCGCGGGTGTGGCTTCCCTGACCCACATGGCCAGGCTGGCTCCTGATTTCATCAAGGCCGATCGAAGTCTGGTGGAGCAGGTCCACCGTCGCCCCTATCAGGCGGCCCTATTGAGTGCCCTGGCCCATTTTGCCGAACACATGCGCGTGGGTTTCATCGCCGAAGGGGTCGAACTTTACGAAGAGCTCATCGCCGTCATGGATGCCGACGTGCCCTGGGTCCAAGGCTTTGTCTACGGTCACCCCGAACCCATCCTGGATCTTGAAGCAGCCATCAAGGCCGCACGGGGCAAAGACCAGCGGGTGTCCTGATTCCAATATCTTGAATTTTGGCTGAGCTTTTCAGAATTTTCGATTTTCGATTGATGCTTGATGGTGGTGGTTCCAAATCGTAAATCGTAAAT
>JANOLT010000124.1:0-11034 GCA_031419915.1 Holophagaceae bacterium | reverse complement strand
GCAGATACGCAACCAGCGATGCCCGCACCCAGTACCAATACATCGCACGTGATCATAAAATCTCCCATCGCGGCACGGGAGTGGCCCAAAGCGCCTCGAATCCTTCAGTCTCGTTCTTCAGATATGCCATGCGCTCCTTGGTGCATTGGATTGCATCGCGATGATCCACCCTGCCCCAGGGCGTGTCCAGCATGCCTCCAAAATCAGCAAGGCGCTGGATGGATTCCTGCCACACAGCCTTCATTCCGTTCAGGTTGTGGAGCTGAAGATGGTGGTAGCCCGCAGTCATCAGGATAAGGCCCTGCAATCCTTCTCGCAGGTCTCCGGCGGCATCCTTCCAGATCCCTTCCAGCGCATCGTGGGTCTCGTGGTACAGCGCACTGTTGAAGAGCACCAATCCGGCCTTCAATCCATAGCCTTCATCCACGGGAAGTTCAGTCAACGCCGACAGCGCCACACCACTCCGCAGACTCACCAAAGGTCCCAGGGAACCCCAATCACGATGGGGTTTGAAGCCTGTATCTCCCTGCTCCGCCGTTTCAGGGAAGCGCGCGATTCCATCTCGCCAGGAAGCCTCGGGATCGTCAATCCCCAAGTCACGCAGCATCTTCCAGGCATGGGAAAGGATCACCTTTTCAGGAAGCCCACCAGGGAATTCCTGGCGAAGTTTGGGAGATCCCAGCACGGTGGGCCACACCAGCAGCGCCCGGTCCTTGGGATCTTCAAGCGCGGCTTCCAATCGCATTCTCAGGAACCGCTGTACAAGAAGCGGAAGCACCGGCTGGCGCTGGAAGAAGATGGGTCGCGTGGAGTCACAGCTCATGCTCCGGCTCCCGGAAGAACAACCAGCATCAGCATCGTTCCCCCGCTGGCATTCTCCTCATGTCGGTCCCAGCGGCAGCCTTCGATCTTGCCGCGAATCACTTTCAATGGCGCCCCTTGTTCATGTTCAAGGATCCACCTTGCTACGCGGCCACGGTACAGCTTGGAGAAATGGCTGATGATTTTCCCCTCTTCATTCACGATTTCAAGCGTGTGTCGGATGCGTTCCCACCCCCTTAATAAATCGGCGTGTTCACCCGGCAGCAGCTCCCAAAGAGGGCCCTTTGGAATCGTGGCCAGCAGCGGTTTCAGATGCATGTGCCAATGGGCCTTGAGCCTTGGAATTCCGCCCATCTTCAGCTTGTAGGGCGGCACCATTTCATCTCCCCGCACCAGCCCACGGAGATTCGAGAGAATGAAGATCTGCTTCCAGCTTTCCTTGGGTAACGACGCCGCAGCCAGTGCACCGAAAGCAACGCCCTGATAGCGCTCCAGCGCGGCCATTAATGGCACCGGATGGCGCAACGCGAGGGCCTCTTCACGGGCCTTATCAAGAGATCCGCCTTTCACAGCAAAAGCCTTGGCACAGGCATCGGGGCCACCGTGGACCACCAGCTCCACCAGCTTTGCCCGCACCCATTTCTGCGCGAGTGTCTCGCTCAGTTTTCCGGTGTGTCCGCCACTTGCCTTCTCTTCCGAAGGGGCCAACAGAACCAGGGGCTTCACGGATGCGCTTCCCGCAGCACAAGCGGCGACTCCGCGGCTTCAGCTATCTCCTTGGCCTCGATCCAGGATTCAAGCGACACCAAATGCAGGCCAGACCAAAGCTTTCTCAGGCGCGATCCGTAACCCCGCAATCCCGCGCGATGGGCGAAGCGATGGCCCATGCTTGCCTGGGGAAGCAGGGGCTGGCCATCGTCCAGCTCCCAGGGATGCAGAACCAATGGCGTGCCCGCGTGTTCCGCCTGCAATGATTTGAGTTCCGCCGTAAGCAGAGATATCGGCAGCACGCGCATGGCCCATCCCCAGAGCGGCACCGTCAGTGGACCTAGACCCAATACCGGCGGCGGCAATTCCCAAAGATCATTCGCAAGGCGATAGGGGCGCCTGGGCCAAGAAGGATCGCCCAGAACTTTCAGCGGCGCGCGACTGGAATCGAAAGTGAACCCGAGCGCCGGAAGTTCCTGCCAATACTCGACCGCCTCATCCCGCAAGCTCCATTCCGGGGCGCGGAATCCCAGCACTGGCGCGCCCGAAAGGTCCTCGATCAACGCCTTGCCACTCACCAGGGATTGCCGGAAGGCAGCCCGGTCCTGGGCAAAAGCCCGACGATGGGTGAGGCCATGGAGCCCAACACGATGGCCGTTCGAAACGATCCGCTTCAGCAAGGCCGGATGGCGCTTCGCTTGATCGGCAAGGCAAAACCAGGTGCCCTGGGCACCGGCATCCGCGCAGAGCTGCAAAGCCAAATCCGTGGATCGCTCCAGACGATCCTCGAACTGGTCCAGGGCGCTCGGGCCGTCGTAGGGCGGGCAGCAAAGTTGAAACCAATCCTCCCAATCCAGGGATAGTGGAAGGGTGGAAGTGCTCATGTGAAATTCCGCTCGGACAGGCTGATGAACTCCAGGGAGAAATCATCCAATTCCGTCTGCCACTGCTTGAGCTGGCCCTGGAAAAAGTTGTAGGCCATCAGCGCGGGAATGGCCGCGAACAAACCGATGGCCGTGGCCACAAGGGCTTCGGAAATACCTGGCGCCACGGTGGCGAGATTGGCGTTGCCCGTGGCACCGATGCCATGGAATGCGTAGATGATTCCCCATACCGTGCCGAGCAGTCCCACAAAGGGGCTCACGGCGGCGATGGTGGCCAGAATCCCAAGGTGGCGTTCCATGCGACCCATTTCCACTACCGAGGCGCGGGTGAGGCTGCGCTCTATGGCTTCCATGCTGCGGATGTAGGCTCTGCCACCCGCGGCGGGAGAACGGAGCTGATAGGTCACCTCGGTATAGCCCGCGTTGAAGAGCCCCAGCAATGGACTCATGGTGAAGAAACCCGCCTGTTGTTTCAGTTCCCGCCAATCATTGGTGCGCCTGAAGGCAGCGCGAAAGGATTCAGTGGCTCTGCGGCTGCGTGAAATGAGCAGGCCCTTCATGATGATCACAACCCAGGAAACCACCGAGAACAGGGCCAGAAGCACCAGCACCATCTTGGCCACGGGCCCGCCGTGCAGCACCACTTCCCACAGATTGATCCCAGTGCCTTCCAGCAGGGCGATTGCAAACATACGAACTCCTGATCTGCACTCATCTTAGCAAAAGACGGTCCCTGATAGCTCGGGGTACACTGAATGAATGCGCGTAATAGTCATTGGATCAGGTTATGTGGGCCTTGTAGCGGCCGCTTGCTTCGCGGAGGCCGGGCATTCCGTGCTGGGCGTGGATGTGGATGCAACGAAGGTGGCGCGATTGCAGAAAGGCGAAGTGCCGATTTTCGAACCGGGGCTCGATGAAATTTTAAAACGCCATCTAGCAAGTGGAAGATTGGCCTTCAGCACGGATCTGAAAGATGGCATCGCAGACGCGGATGCAGCTTTCATTTGCGTGGGCACGCCCCAAAGCGAGGACGGCAGTGCGGACCTGCGTTTCGTGCTGCAGGTGGCGGAACAAATTGGAGCAGGATTGAGCCTTCGCCCGAAGGATGCCAAACCACTCATCATCGTGGACAAAAGCACTGTACCAGTTGGCACAGCGGCTCGGGTATCCGGCGTCATCGCGGGAACGGGAACTGACCGGGTCTTCGAGGTGGTGAGCAATCCTGAATTCCTGCGGGAAGGCAGCGCGATACAAGATTTCCTGAAGCCCGATCGAGTGGTGGTGGGCTGCACCACCGACTTCGCCGAAGGCGTGATGAAGGATCTCTATGAACCATTCTTGAAAGCTTCTGGCGGTAAGTGGTTCCGCATGGACCCTGCATCCGCTGAACTCACCAAGTACGCCGCCAACGCCATGCTGGCCCTGCGCATCAGTTTCATCAACGAAATCGCCGGGCTTTGCGAAGCCATTGGCGCCGACGTGGACCACGTGAAAGTGGCCATCGGCGCCGACCATCGCATCGGCCCGGCCTTTCTCAATCCCGGCCCCGGATTCGGTGGCTCCTGTTTTCCGAAAGATCTGCAGGCCCTGCTCAAGACCGGACGGGAACATGGCCATCCACTGATGTCTCTCTCCGCCACGGTGGAAGCCAATCGCCATCAGAAGCAAGTGCTGGCTTCGAAAATCCGCAAGCACTTCGACGTTGTCGGTGGCGCGCCCACGCCCTTGGCGGGGCGTCATTTCGCGCTGTGGGGCCTGGCATTCAAGGCCCATACCGACGATATCCGGGAGTCCATGAGCCTGGAGTTGATCGATAGCCTCTTGTCCCTAGGCGCAACCATCACCGTGCACGATTACGAAGCCATGCCCGCAGTAAAGGCCAAGGTCGGTGACCGGGTAACCTATGCGAGCGATCCAATTGCTTGCTGCGAAGGTGCCGATGCCCTGCTCATCGCCACAGAATGGCCCCAGTACAAGGCCGCCGACCTGGAAGCCGTGGCGCTGAAGCTCAAGGCCAAGATCATGTTTGATGGCCGCAATCTCTTCCGCCCCGAGGCCATGAAAACCGCCGGATGGGTTTACCATTCCATTGGTAGGAGAAGTGTCGGATGACCATGATCAAGCTCGGACAAATTGCCCATGCCCGCTCCGGCGACAAAGGCGACGGCTCCAATGTGGGCCTTATCGCCTACACCGATGCTGGCTACCGCGTCATCAGGGAAGCTGTCACTACTGAGCGGGTGAAGCGTCATTTCAACCAGATCTGCTTCGGGGATGTGGAGCGATTTGAAGTTCCAAACTTGCGGGCGCTAAACTTTCTGCTTCATGATTCGCTTGGCGGCGGTGGCAGCGAGAGCGTCAAGACCGACGCACAAGGGAAAACCCACGGCCAAGCCTTATTGCTCCTGGAAATCCCAATGCCGGCCGATATTTCGCTGACAGAATTAATTTCCTGAACCCAACCCTTACTTAGGACATCTAACCCAATTGGAGGCTCTCATGGGCAATCTAGGACTCACAGAAATGCTCCTCATCGGCCTCGCGTTGTTGATCTTCTTTGGCCCTTCGCGGCTGCCTGAACTAGGCAAGAGCCTGGGCAAAGGCATTCAGGAATTCAAGAAGGCCAGCAAAGAGTTGACGGACGCAGTGAAGGAAGACGTAACCACTGACTCTGAGAAAAAATAGAGTCTAGTGCCGATTTTCGATTGACGATTGACGATTTGCGATTGAGTCATTCGGCATTGGGGGAACAATGGATGCCGATGAGTTCAAGCAGCGAACGAAGGCTCTCGCTATCCGGATGATCAGACTTGTGGAATCCCTTCCTGATTCCCAGTCCGCGAGCATCCTTGGCCGCCAGTTGTTCAGGTCGGCTACTTCAGTAGGTGCCAACTATCGCGCCGCATGTCGGGCCAGGTCCAGGGCCGACATGGTGCACAAGCTGGGTATTGTAGAGGAAGAAGCAGACGAAACCCTGTATTGGCTTGAAATTCTTGGAGAAAGTGGAATGGTACCGACTTCCCGCCTAGGCGATCTCACGAGAGAGACCCAGGAAATCCTGGCGATGACTGTTGCTTCCAAACGCACACTTCGCCGCGCCCAAATCGAAAATCGAAAATCGAAAATCGAAAATCCCAATGCCCCTGCCTGAAACTCCCCCAAACCACATGAGTTTCTGGGAGCATCTGCAGGAATTGCGGATGCGGATCGTGCGTTCGTTGCTCATCGTGATCGCGGCTTTCGCGTTCACCTACGGTTTCCCGTTCGGCTACCACGACATTCCGCCGCTGCGTTTCAAGCTGCTGGAGTGGGCGCAAAAGCCTTTCTTGGATGCCATGGCGAGACAGTTGCATCGTCCGGTCTCTGAATTGGTCGGACAAAATTCGCCTTTTGCCTTCACGGATCTGACCGAGCCCTTCATCTCGTTGATGCGGCTCTCCCTGTGGGCGGCGGCCTTTCTGGCGGCCCCATTTCTTTTCTACCAGTTGTGGGCTTTCATTCGCCCAGGTCTCTTTGATCGTGAGAAGCGCCTGGCCATTCCGTTCGTGGTGGCCACTAGTGGATGTTTCATTGGCGGCGCAGTGTTCGCCTACTACCAGGCATTCAAATTCCTGGGAGACATCCTGTTCCAGGAGGCCGCTCAGGCGGGCCTGCGAGCCAATCTCCACGTGGCGGCTTACCTGGATCTGTTCATCAGCACGCTGCTCATCACAGGCATCATGTTCGAGCTGCCGGTGCTGTTTTATTTCCTGGCGCGATTTCGAATCGTCACGGCCCGCTGGATGCTCAAATACTGGCGACATGCCACCATTTTGATCCTCATTTTCAGTGCCTTCTTCACTCCCGGCGACGTGATCCTCACCACCGTGTTTTTCGGCGTTGTGCTGCTGGGCCTCTACTTCATTTCGATCCTGGTGGCCTGGTTCGCCGAACCACGAAAACCCGGTAAGCTGGGCCAATGAATTGGCCCCCGCTCATCCATGACTGGAACCGCGCTGGTGGGGCTCCCGCTTCCCTCAATGGGCGGGTTCCGCTCCTTCTTGACGAGACACTGCGGGATGGACTACAGAGCCCTTCGGTGCGGGATCCGGAAATATCCGCCAAGCGGGACTTGTTGCATCGGCTATCGAAATTGGGCATCCACAGTGTGGACCTGGGCATGCCCGGGGCTGGCCCCAAAGCCTTGGCATCCGTGAAAGCCCTCCTGTTTGAAATTCGCGATCACCGCTTGCCCATCTCGCCCAACGTCGCGGTACGAACCCTGGAGGCTGACCTCGTCCATGTCGCCGAAATTCAACAGAAGGTGGGCATACCGTTGGAAGTGGGTGCCTTCCTGGGTTCCAGCCCTGTGCGAATGGACGTGGAAGGCTGGGACGTGGCCTTTCTGGTGAAGACCGTGCGCAGCGCTGCTAACTTTTGCCGCTTGCATTCCATTCCCATGATGATGGTCACTGAAGACACGACCCGCGCCAATCCAGAAGTCCTGAAGGCCATCTATCGCGCGGCCCTGGAAGAGGGCGCGGAAGCCATTTGTCTTTCGGATACCTGCGGCCACGCGACCCCCGAGGGTGTCCGCAACCTAGTGCGATTCATCCGCGAGGATGTGCTTGAAGGCCGACAGATCCGTGTGGATTGGCATGGACACAATGACCGCGGTCTTGGTGTAGCCAATGCCATCGCGGCTTTCGAGGCAGGTGCCGACCGGCTCCATGGAACGATTCTCGGCATCGGTGAGCGTTGCGGCAATGTGGCCTTGGACCAGTTGATGATAAACCTCATCCTGATGGGCTACTGGGAGGGAGATCTCACGGACCTGCCCGCCCTGGGAGAGCGTGTGGCGGAACTTTGCGACTTCGAGGTTCCCGCCAACTATCCGGTGCTGGGCCGCGACGCCTTCCGCACGGGCACCGGGGTTCATGCCGCAGCCATCGTGAAGGCCCTGAACCGCGGCGATGCCCAGCTCGCGGACGCAGTCTACAGCGCCGTTCCCGCAAGTCTCGTCGGCCGTCGGCAGGAGATCGAGATTGGCCCCGTCGCAGGCCATAGCAATGTCGTCTATTGGCTCGAGATGAATGGACACGATGCGAATGATGAACGGGTGGAGCGGATTCTAGACCGCGCCAAGCACAGCAATCGCATCCTCACGGACGCGGAGATAGAAGCGATGTTGTGAGGCTGTAGGCTGTACGCTGTAGGCTATTGGGACTTGGGACTTATTTCCCGATCCATCGTGTGCCCTTGGGCGCCTGGAAGCGGAAGGTTGCCACAGGAAAGTCTTTCGCTGGAATGTGGGCATCCAGTAATTCCAGAACCTGGCCTGCACCCGAAGCATCTACCCAGACCAATCGCTTGGGAAGCCTTCCAGAACCTTCGATGCGGATCTCGGGTAGGCCCTGCTTCAAAGGCTTCAGACGCACCTGACCATTCGCGAAGGGCTCGATGGAGTAGGTTCTGCCAAGTTTGGCGGGATCTGTCAGCAGGCGCAGCAAGGGGGCTTCCATGGCGGCAGCTACAAAATCCATGCGCTGCGCCGTGCGTGTATCTGGATCAAATTGAATCAGGGATTGGCCATCAGCAACGAGTTCAAGTCCATCTTCGTAGACCACATGAAGCTGACCAGCCTTAGCCAGGCGGATGGTGCCCTTCCGTTTCAGTTTGCCAAAAACAGCGCTATCAGAAGTCTGGACGAAGGCCGCCTGAATGCGTGGCACGCTGGCAAACGCATTCCACCAAGGCGGAAGTTCCGCGCCGGGAGTGAAGGCAGAACCCATGCAGAAAAAAACAGTGAGTCGAAGTATGGATGGAAGACGCATCGGATCAAGGACGCCTGAGTTCAATGCTGAGCTTGGCCGCCACACCTTTGGACGGGGCGGGACGTTTCAGGGTGCCTTCGCCTATGACCTGACCCTTCTGCTTCACCACGACAACCACTTCCACTTCGCCCGAGTCCATGTCACCTGGCAGATCCACACGCACCACCGATGGGGAACCCAGCTTGCCCACCATGGTCAGTTCGCCCAGCAGCGAGTTGATGGCGTCCTTGGGGTTCGGTGATTTTTGAGAGGGCGCGACATATTTGATCGGAGCCAGCGAAAACGTATGCTTCTTGGGCTCAGCCAGGGGCTGCGTGGGAGGCGAAAATGGCGCCTGCGGCTGGGCGGACGCCGCCTGTGGCGCGGGTGCGATGGGTGCGACCAGAACATCATCCTGTTTCCGAGACGCAGGGAGATCCGCTACGTCTTCATCCGGTAGGGGATGGGCACTCAAATCGGGATGATCACGTTGATCATTCAATGCAGTCATCGGCTGCGTTGCAAGAGGGTCGGCATCCTGAAATACGGGGGTGAGTGGCGGGAATGTGGGAGGTGTGATGGCCGGAATGGCGGGCGTGGGCGCAGGTTTGTAACCCATGTCCTCATCCAGCATAGAAATGTCATGGGTGGTGAGCGCCACGGCGGTAGGAAGCAATGGATCCCTGATCGAAGAGGGAATCGTATCGGGGACGATGATCTTGATGGGCGGCGGCTTGGCATCTTTGGCCCCGGAGGTAGGAGGGGGCGCCGTGATTTCGCCAAGTACATGGGTTTTGATGTGGGTGAGGCTCAGTTTCGTGATGCCACGCAGGGTCTCGAAGACCCCCGTACCATCCTGGGCGCAGGTCTGAAAGCTGGGCAGGCTGCGGATGTTCAACTCTTTTTCAAGCTGTTCCACGGGGACGATGTTTTTCAGGTCCCGTTTGTTCCACTGGAAGACCATGGGAATATCACCCAACTTGAGGCCAAGCTCCTTAAGGTTTTCTTCGAGGTTTTGCAAACTTTCCTTGTTGGCATCCAGCATGGGCAACTGGCTATCCACCACGAACACGATGCCATCCACGCCTTTCAGCACGAGCTTTCGGGTGCTGTTGTAGAACACCTGACCTGGAACGGTATAAAGCTGCAACTTGGTCTTGAAACCGCCCACCATGCCTACATCCATGGGCAATAGATCGAAGAAAAGCGTTCGGTCGGTTTCCGTATTGAGGCTCACCATCTCACCGCGGGCCTTGGTGGATGTCTTGCCATAGATCGTGTTGAGATTGGTCGTTTTCCCGCACAAACCTGGACCGTAATAAACGATCTTGGCCGTCATTTGACGGGTGGCGTGATTAAAAAACACCATTGCTGAATCCTCAAGCCTGAGAAGACTGAGTGTATCTCGAAGGCCACCAGCCTTCCAGCCAAGCTTGATCAAACATTGCGTAGGCTTGAATTCATCCGAGATTCTTGACCGCGGCAAGCACTTCCTGGTCATGGCCTGCGGGCTTCACGTCCCAAAATATCTTGCGGATGACACCCTGGCGATCAATGACGAAGGTGACACGCTTGGCGTAGTTCAGGCCGAACATTTTTACGCCGTAAGCGTTGATGATGGCCATATCAGGGTCCGCCAACAGGCTGAAAGGAAGGTGGTGCTTGACCGCGAAGGCCTCGTGGCTCTTGACGTCGTCGCTGCTGACGCCTAGTACCACGGCCCCGGCGGTCTTGAGTTCCGCGTGCCCATCCCGAAGAGAACAGGCCTGCTTGGTACAGCCCGGTGTGTCGTCCTTGGGATAGAAATACAGAACCACGATTGATTTCCCCGTGTAGTCCGAGAGCTTGATGGTCTTGCCGTTCTGATCCTGGGCCTGAATGGCTGGGGCCTTCTGGCCTTCTTTGAGACCACTTGAGTCACTGGCGAAGAGTGTGAGGCAAGTGAGCGCGGCGAGACTTGAAATGACGGAAGACGTGAAGACTTGCATGTGTGCTCCTTGGGTAGGTGCTAAGTATCCCATTTAAACTCGTGCGAATATTAGGAATGGTGCGCATCGCAGTAATCCCTGGTGACGGAATCGGACCCGAGGTGGTGGCCGAGGCACTACCACTGTTGGAGTGGGTCCGGAACCGCGGCCGGCAGATCGAATGGGAGATTTTTTTCCATGGCGCGGATCATTTCCTGAGTACGGGAGAGACTCTCTCGAACGAAACATTCATGCGCCTCCGGGACACCTTTGACGCGATTCTTTTTGGCGCCGTGGGCGATCCACGGGTTTCCGATGGCCGCCATGCCGAGGACATTCTGTTGCGCCTGCGAAAGGATCTACGGCTCCGCGTGAATCACCGCCCTTGCGCGCCCATGCTGGATATCCATGTCCCCTTGAAAGGGGTTTCAGCCGCGGATATCCATATGGAGATATTCCGTGAAAACACCGAGGGGGCTTATTGCCTGAAGGGCGAATCCACGGAACATGGCGCGACGGATTTTGCGATTCATACCAAGGCAGCCGTTTCCTGTTTGCTGCGGGCTGCTTTCCAGCGGGCGAAAATTCTGAGTGCACCTTTGACCCTGGCCCACAAGGCCAACGTGCTGAAGTACGGGCACGGCCTTTGGATGCGCGTGTTCCAAGAAATGCAGCCTGAGTTTCCGACCGTCCGATCCAGCGCCATGCACGCCGACGCTTTGCTCTGCGCCCTGGTGCAGCGCCCTGGGGACTTTGGGGTGATCGCCGCAGACAACTTGATCGGGGATCTCATCAGCGATCTGTTGGCAGCCTTTCAAGGCGGCATGGGCCTTTCCTCTTCAGCAAATCTCGCGGTCTCTG
>JANOLT010000123.1:0-1795 GCA_031419915.1 Holophagaceae bacterium | reverse complement strand
CGGCTCACGTAGGTGTTGTCGTTGTCCCGGCGCAGCAAGGAAAGGGTGCTTGAACCATCGGACCTCAGACTGTAATCCGCAAAGAGGAGGTGGGCGCTGACCTCTTGGATCACGCCGTCATCCCATTCGTCTGTTTCGCTGAAGGCGCCACCACCTTGCAGGCCATTCAGGCTTTGGGTGAAGATCGCGCGACCGGCGGCGCTCTTAACAACCTGGGTGCCACTCTTGAGCACTTGGGGGTAACCGCGCCGCTGACGGAGTGGGTCGGTGTTGGTGGACCAATAGGTGAAGAGACTGGGCAACCTGAGGCTGGGCTCAAGGCGGGAGAGCGCCAGGCCCTGGGTCAGCATCTGATCATTGATATTGAAAGCTCCCGCTATGCGACTCGCGGCGGTTGCCGTGACAGTGAGGGTCCCGGAAGAATTTGCGGTCGCATTACTACTAACGACGGACCATTCATCATTCACGGTGAACACAGCCGTTGTATCGAAGGGTTGATTTATCACGCCCCCACGCATGAAGAAATCGTTGGCGGCAGAACCACCAGGAACTTCGTATTCTGCGTAAATGGTGGCGTAAAGCTGGGTACCGGGAGACACATCCAGATAGGCCGTACCATCGGTCCCCAGATAGCCCGAAGCAAGAAGGGTGTTGCCATTTGCTTGCCGCACCTCTGCATAGGAATGGCGGATGGGCAAGGTGGTGGTGGGTCCGAAGCCAGCAGAGGTCAAGGTCTGCTTTTCAAACTGCCCCTGGATGGTGACCCTAACGGCGCCGCTGGGACCCGTATCATTGGAAACGCTGGTGCAACCCACCAAAAGCGCGAGGGGAATTGCAAAGAGCCAAGTGCGCCAATTCAACAGGCTCATGGGGACCTCCAGCTAGAAAAGGGATGGGATCTTTAGTGAACAGTGCGTCGAGTTCAAAAATAAATTCAAAGGGCGTGCCAAAACGTTTCAGGGGGCCAGGATGTCCCAGGTTCCAGTTTGCTCGCCCAGTGTCCAGGGCGTCGCTGTCAGAAGCGTCCAACCACTTATTCCATCCAGGTTAATGATGATACCACCGGCTGGTTTAGTCGAACGGAACAGGTGGATTTCGTCCACAAAGCCAGCATCGAGAAAGGCCCGAGCCGTCTTTGCACCACCCTCCACCAGCACCCGGCCCACCCCCCGGGAAGATAGCTCGTGCAACAGATGTCGCAAACTGCATCCAAAACCCGCGGGAGATGGGGGGATATGAAGGTCCTCCACGCCGCGCAAGGGAGCGGCCTCCCCCACCAGAATCCGAAGCGCAGGCTGGCCCGGGTAGGGTCGCCATACTTTTTTTTCAGGTCCCAATTTGCCGAGGGGGTCCAACACCACGCGAACGAACCGACGATGGACGGGCACGGGCTGGGGCCAGCGGTCCGTGAGTTGGGGATCATCTTGTTCGATGGTTCCGCGGCCCACAAGAATGGCATCGGAAGCGCGCCTCAGCGCGTGGGCGAGCGATTGGATGGAGGAAGAGGTCACGGGGGTGGTCTCGCCTTCTGGGCCAATGGCACCGTCGGAGCCCAGGGCCAACTTGAGAGAGACCCAGGGAAGCCCGGTCTGGATGAGCTTGAAAAAGGGCGCGTGAAATCGAGTGCACGCCTCAAAAAGGATGCCTTCTTTCACATCAAGGCCAGCGGCGCGGAGGATGGCGATGCCACCGCCATCCACCCGTGGGTTCGGATCCCGAACGCCAACCACCACACGACTGATGCCCGCCTGAAGGAGCGCGTCCGTGCAGGGCGGCGTGCGCCCGTGGTGGCAGC
>JANOLT010000122.1:0-4555 GCA_031419915.1 Holophagaceae bacterium | reverse complement strand
CGGGGGATGCAGTCGGTTGAAAAGGCCGTGATCTTCCGCCCGGTCATTTTCTTCACCGCATCGAGATTCCGTGTAGGAAAGATCGAAGCCAGCAGCATGGATCCAGGCTTCATCATTTCAGCCTCGTGTCTGCCATCGGGCCGTGGTCCAGGTGAATTGACCTTCAGGGTGAAATCAGCGTCCCCAAGCAGTTCCGCAATATCAGAAACGATTGAAACCCCGGCTTTCCGATATTCATCATCAGGAAAGAAAGCCCGCGTTCCCGCGCCTGCTTCAATGGAAATCTCGATCCCGGCCTGGATCAATTTCTTGCAGGATTCAGGATCCAGAGCGACGCGATTCTCGTTCTCTCTGGATTCCTTTGGAACAGCGATCTTCATGGTCTCCTCACGATCTTGGACGAACAGATTCAGGGCGCGATAAACATCAAGTGGGCACCGGGAAGGCGGGAATACGCTTGACAGCGGGTTTGGGAAACATGAAACCGGACATAATGATGCGATTGATGTTGGGGCGAGGTGATGCGTAAACGATACCATTCCCGACGTTCGCGCAGACCCCCCAAACCATTGATACTCACCTTGCAGGAGCATGCGTGCACCTTTTCGAACCCTTCGCCATCCGCGAAGTAAATATCCCCCGGCAGAGCCAGGGGCTTTATTAAGTGAGCCGCTCGAAGCGGCTGGGTGGGGTCGCTAACGCGGCCCCATTTCGTTGAGCCACCTTACGGTGGCGACCTTAGCGAAAGAGTGAAAGCAGCTCAAACCTCTGATCCTCTTTTTCTTGGTACCGGATGTATTCCCGCACCACCGCTTCATCGCGATCCACCGTCGACACGAAATACCCTCGTGCCAACAATGTTGAGACAACAGAAAAACAGCCACTTCGATGAGTGGCTGTAAGTATTGCTTTCATTGGTGGTCCCGACACGATTCGAACGTGCGACCCTCAGATTCGTAGTCTGATGCTCTATCCAGCTGAGCTACGGGACCGATCTTTCTTTCTCAATATTCCACTGCTTACTAACGCAAAGAGCGGAACTCTCGATTTTACTGGAGTGGGGCGCTTTGTCCATCCCATTTGTTCAAGGGGATCGTGCGCGATTCTGGGCAGGCTTGGCCGCTGATTTCCGTGGCCAGACGATCCATGAGGGCCCGGGCGGTGGTGAGCTTCCCGCCGAGAACCAGGTGCAGGTTCGCGAATTTAGGATGAGTTTCGAGGATGGCTTCGCGGCTCAGTTTGGCGGTGCCTGCGCCAGCCTTGGGCGGACGAACCAGGGGCCGCACACCCGATTCCTCCATGCGCACCGGAAGCTTGCGCCATTGAACGGATGGGATGTTGGCTTCAAGAGCCGTGAACAATTCTTCGCGCTCGGTATCCACAATGGGCACGCAGCCGTCCACCACGGCCCGCTCGGTGGTGCCCACTTGCAACAGGCCATCGCGAGGAATGACGAACAGGATGCGGCCTTTCTCTCGCATCATCGCCCAAGGGTGTTGGCATCCACGCTGTAGCAGCTCCGGCGCGTCGAACCAGAGATGGATGCCACTGGAGAGGCGCAGGCGCTTCCAGGAATCGCCGAACCAGCGAAGCATGAAGTGATCATTCCAAGGCCCCAGTGCGAACACCCAATTTTTTGCGGTGATGGTGCGCTTAGTACCGTCTCGCAGATCCCGCGAATGCGCGGACTTCAATACACCAGGCTCGTCGTCAAAGCCTGAGATTTCATGAAAGTCCAGCCAAATCGCATCACTGGACGCCGCCAGATCCCTGACCAGATCCCGATCCCAGGTCATCAAATCCGCGTAGGCAACCGCGCCACGAAACGGCGTTTTCGCCGCGCGAGGATCCGCTTCAAAAACGCTTGATGGCACCGCGCCTAGGCGCAGTGAGGACGGCCATCCGGGGCGATTGCGGCCCCATGAATCATAAAGTCCAATGCCCACGCGATGGGACACACCTTCAAAGAATCCACGGTGGGGCATCCAGAAGCTCTCCCAACGCACGCGCCAAGGCGCGATATTGGCCCAGGTGGCGCGCTCCACCAAGCCTTCGCGCATCTGCTTGATGTCACCCGTTTGCAAATATCGGATGCCGCCGTGCAGCAATTGCGAGGACCACTGCGAGGTGCCGCCCCCCACGGCGCCCTTGTCCACCACCGCGCAGGAAATGCCACGAAGCGTCAGCTCCCGGGCCAGCGCGCAGCCGTGGATGCCCGCGCCGATGATCGCCACATCCACGTCCACGCGAGCCGGGGCCGTGCAAGGAGTTGTGGGCGCTTCGGGCCATGATGCTGACCTTGGCGAATCATCAATCACGTGGCGGACTCCGGTGGATTGAGAGAGATTCTGACATGAGTTGTCGGAGTCTCAATGCACATCCCCCCTGCCCTTCGGGTGAGACCAAGGCTGATGCAAGTGCCGCCAGACTGCTATCCAGCAGCTCGCGGGAGCACGGTTTGGGGTTCAAAGCGCCAGATTCATCTGACCGGTTCAGCACGAAGACTGTAGGGCGTCGTAAACTTGGTGTGTATTATAAATGCAGATGCAGTGGTGAAGCGGGTCCCGTAGCTCAGTGGATAGAGCAATCGCCTCCTAAGCGATAGGTCGTGCGTTCAAGTCGCGCCGGGACCACCAACCAGATGCTTCCCGGCACTGCTATTGGGGTGCAATGGTTCAACTTCGGTCCTATCTTCAGGATTAACGTTTTGTTCTGAAACCCTTGTTCCTATCCCGGCACGGGACTATGCTCAGTGACACGAAGTCTTATTTATGGAAGATTGAAATGGCGTCACTCACGAGTTGGATTCTTCCCCTCAGTGTCTCGGTCGGCTTGTTTGCGGCTGGGGGTGACACAGATAACCAGACCCCATCTAAGGGCTGGCCTCAGCTTCAGCTCGATCAAATGAGGTACAGCAGCGCCGATGTGACAGGCCCGCTTGGGGGATTCAAGGCTAGCGCTGATCCCAGGACTGGCTTTGGCATCCGCTTCGGCAGCAACGAACCCCGTCGCCGTTGGGAGTGGGGTGTCGGTGTGGATGAACGCTTCGACTCCATGCGCGCCACTGGCGATTGGGGCACTCCAACTGAAGACAAGGTCTGGCGGCCCTGGGTGCGCGGCATGGTCCGTTACGTATGGGGCGGTGGCAAGAACGCCCAGCCATTCCTGGGCTTGGAAGTTGCCAGCGCTTTGGGCAATGTTGAGGTCAACGACCAGAACTACTATCAGGATCTTGTCGTCCTGATGAATCCTGTCCCGGCCGACCAACGCTCTCGTATGCAGGGTCCCGAGAGCCTGACCCGTGGCCATTTCCCCACCTTCCAGGTGGCCTTGGTCGGTGGTATTCGTTTCGGTCGCAGCAATTGGGCCAAGCCTGTGGCAACGGCCCCTGTCACGGCCAAGGAATAAGCTGCTCCAACGGCTTACCGGGACGAAGCCCATGCCTGCTGAGTCGACGTCCGCCCCGATGGTGGACGCGCAGAGGCCGCGCTCATGCTTTCGTCAGGTATTCCTCGTAGGCGCCATGGAAATCTACGATCTTGTGGCCATCGAAGTGCCAGATCCGGGTGGCGACTTCGTCAATGAGATCTTCGTCGTGGGTCACCAATAACAAAGTGCCCTCGTACTTTTGAAGGGCCATGTTGAGCGCGACCACCGCTTCAAGGTCCAGGTGGTTGGTGGGCTCGTCCAGAACCAGCACGTTTGGTTTCTGGAGCATGAGCTTGCAGAACATCAATCGGCAAGCCTCCCCGCCCGAAAGAACTTCCGTTTTCTTGGTGCCTTCCTCGCCGCGGAAGAGCATCTGGCCCAGCACGCCGCGAATCTGCTCGACGGTTGCGTCTGGATCGAATTGACGAAGCCAATCAACCATGGTCCAGCCAGATGGAATGCTTTCCCGGAAATCCTGGGCGAAATATCCCACCTGCACCTCGTGGCCCCATCGCACCATGCCGCCGTCGAGCTTCACGTAGGGCTCGGTGACACCACTGGCCCCATCCAGCAGGGCATTCAGCAGGGATGATTTGCCCACGCCGTTTCGGCCCATGATGGCAACTTTTTCCCCGCGCTGGATTGTGCCCGAAAATCCCTTGATGACTTCAATGCCGTCGTAGCCCTTTTTGATTTTCTCGAATTCCAGCAGGTGCTTCCCGCTGAGGCGCTTTTGATCGAACTTGATGAAAGGCCGCTGGATGTTGGATCGTGATAGTTCACTTGGCGCCAGGCGTTCAACTTCCTTGCGCCGACTGTTCACCTGGGAAGAGCGTGTTCCGGCCGCGAAGCGTGCGATGAACTCGTTCAACTGCGCGACCTTTTTCTCGCGCTGCTCGTTGTCTGACTCGATACGGGAGCGCACTTGAGTCTTGGCCATCACCATGTCGTCATAGCCACCGGTGTACTGGATGATGGTCTGGTAGTCGATGTCAGCGATGTGCGTGCAGACCGCGTTGAGGAAGTGCCGGTCGTGGGAGATCACGATGACCGTGCCGTCGTAGTGGCAAAGGAATTCTTTCAGCCAGTGGATGGATTCGAGATCCAGATGGTTGGTGGGCTCATC
>JANOLT010000121.1:0-3681 GCA_031419915.1 Holophagaceae bacterium | reverse complement strand
CCGCCGCTGGCATCAAGGAACGTCCCCCAGAAGAGGTGGCATGATGAAAAAGCGACCTGACGCAAAAGGCAAACCGAAGAAGAAGAAGGTATTCAGCGGCCGACGCAGCAAGTTCTGCAAGTTCTGCGTCGAGAAATCCGTCCTCATCGACTACAAGGACATCAAGACCCTGCAAGGCTTCACGCCCGAGCGCGGCAAGGTGCTGCCCCGCCGCACCAGCGGTGTGTGCGCAAACCACCAGCGCATGCTCGTGGAATCCATCAAGCGGGCCCGCAACATCGCGCTGCTGCCTTTCGCTACGGATTAGGCTCAAGCTTTTCTTTAGTGAACGCCCCTTCGGGGGCGTTTTTGTTGTGGTTCCGTTACGCTTGAAGCATGACTGCTGATACCCCCAAACTCCCGAAGCTCCCATTACCCCTGCGCAAGCAGAAGGCACTTCAAGCTTCGTGGAAACCGTTGATCTGCAATTGGCTGGTGCCAGGGTCGGGCTATTGGATGATTGGGGAGAAGGGCCGTGCAAAAGTTCTCTTCGGCATCACGGTGCTCTTCTGCGTACTCGCATGGATGCAGCTTTCCGCAGGCGCTGGGAATGGCGTTCCAGGCGGAGTGTTTGTCCCCAAGACGGATCCTTTCGAGTGGATGCCGACCTTGGGCGCGGGCGCGACCTTGGGCATCGGGCCGCTCTACGGCCTATTCGCCTGGGCTTTCGGTGGCCAGGGGACCGAGCCGATCCGCAATCTCACCCAGGAATACGGTGCCACCTACGTGATGATCGCCGGCCTGCTGAACTGGCTTTGCTGCTTCGATATTTTTGATCGTGCCACCGGGCGCTGGGTATGGCGATTGCCCAAAGATGAGCAGGAAGCCATCGCCGTGCAGACAGCCGGGAGCGTCGGCAGCGAAGGCAACGCGAATCCCAGCGAATAACCGGATCTGATCAGCAGCTAATTGCTAATTACCTTCCAGATCCCGCTTTGGCGAATCCACTTTCAGGCTGCGGCCGCTGTTCAGCACGACGCTGATGGAGCTGGCCATCATGGCGGTGGCGGCGAGGATCGGATGGACGTATCCGGCGAGGGCCAGCGGGACCAGTACGATGTTGTAGCCCAACGCCCAGCCCAGGTTCTGGCGGATGCGATGCAGGCCCAGGCGTGAGAGTTTCAGGAAAACCGGTAGGCGGCGGAGGTCCCGATGCACCAGCACCAGGCCCGCGCTTTCCAGGGCCACGGAAGCCCCGCTGCCCATGGCTATGCCGAGATCCGCTTGGGAGAGCGCCACCGCGTCGTTGATGCCATCGCCCACCATGGCCACGGGGCCGACGCTGGCTTGAATCTCGGTAAGTCGCTCCGCCTTTTCCGATGGCAAGGCGCCGCCGATCACGCGCTCTAGGGTGATGCCTACTTGTGCCGCGACTTCGAGACAGGCCTCGATGCGATCCCCACTGAGAAGCCAACACTCAACGCCCATGCGGTGCAAGGAACGGATGCTGGCGGCGGCTTCCACGCGCACGGTATCGCCAAGGCCCCACAGCGCTACTGCGCGATCTTCCATCGCGAACATGACGAGGGAACCCCGCAGTCCGTTCCCCCCCCACCAGGATTCAGGCGCCTGTACGCCCTGCTCCTTCAGCCACGCGGGCCTGCCGATGAGCAGGCGTTGATCCTTGAAGCGGCCACTCACGCCGAGACCCGGATGCACTTCGCGATTCCATACATCGGGAAGCGGCTGGCCCAGAACCTGAGCCCGCGTGGCGCCCTCGCGGAAGATGCGCTCCGCCAGCGGATGCGTGGATATTTCCTCCAACGCCGCCGCCAGCATCAGCGCTTCGTCTTCGGCCATGCCGTCCAGGTGCGCGCCCGTGAAGTCCAGGCGCCCCGTGGTGAGCGTCCCCGTTTTATCAAATACAAAAGCCTTCAGCTTGGGCCCCTGCTCTAGCACCTCGCCGCTGCGCAACAGCAATCCCCGCTTGGCGCATTCCGTGACCGCGCCCACCAGCACCATGGGTGTGGCGATGCCCAAGGCACAGGGACAGGCCACCACCAGTACCGCTACACCGGCCATGAGGGCTTGCACCAGCGGCGCATGGTGGGCATAGGCCAGGAAGCCCGCGAAGAGGGCCAACGCGATGACGATGGGCATGAAGACCGCTGCGATGCGATCCGCCAGAAGTTGAATAGGAGGTTTCGCGGCCAGTGTCTGGCGCACACGCTGCACCACCTGCGCCAGCCGTGTGTCCGAGCCCACGGCTTGGGCCTCTAGTTCCAGGGTTCCCGCAGTGAGCAAGGTGCCCGCCAGCACCGTGCTGCCGAGACTCACCTCCACCGCCTTCGGCTCCCCGGTGAGACTGGACGTGTCCACCCATCCACTACCAGAGAAAATCCTGCCATCCACCGGGATGCGCTCCCCCAGTTTCACCCGCAGGCGGTCGCTCACCTGCACTTGCTCCATGGGCACTTCCTGGAACGTGGAACCATTCCATTTTTCAGCACCTTTGGAGGAGAGCTGCAGCAGGCCATGGACGGCCGCCCGGGCCTTGCGTTTGGAGCCGCCCTCGATGGCGCGGCCGATGACCAGAAGGCTCACCAGCATGGAGGCCGTATCGAAGTAGACGTGGTGCGTGTGCAGCACCAGCGCTGCGTAAAGGCTCACGAGAAAGGCCATCACCGCGCCGAAGCCCACTAGGGAATCGGTGTTGGGCGCGCCAAGACGAATGCGACGCCAGCCATTGGTGATGATGGGCCAGCCGCAATAGAGCAGCACCGGCAGCGCCGCCAGACCCGTGGTCCAGGTGAAGGTATCCCTCACGATCATCGGCATCGGATTCTTGTCGTAAATGCGCGATTGGAAGACGAGATCCGAGATCCATTCGATCCCCTGGTCATGCGCGAAGGTGGCGTACATGACCATGGCGTTCATCATGGCGTTGGTGCCGAGAACGATGGCCAGCACCAGCCGCAGCGAGTGATGAATGCTGCGGGTCTCGTCCCCTTCGTCCAGCGGTCCTGCCAATTCGCGCGATGGGAAACCGAGCTTGGTGATATGCGCGACGATTTCATCCTTGCCAACGAAGCTCGGTGCGTAGAGCACCTGGGCTACTTCGGAGATGGGCTCCACCACAGCTTTTACAACACCCCGTTTGGATTGAAGGATGCCTTCGATGAGCGGCGCGCAGGAGCCGCAAGCGATGCCTTCCACCTTCAACCAAAGTTCCAAATAGGGCCCCGGCGGCAACTCTGATTCATCCGCAGCTCCCTTGAATCGCGGCCCCTGCCGCATGGCTTCTTCAACACCCAAGATGCCGAATACCGTGGCGCAGCCCGGGCAGCAGAACTCGTACTCCGCGCCGTGGAGGAATCGCTTGGTGCGGCCCTCGGCGATGGGACTGAGGCAGAGATCGCAGTGGGGTTTCATCCGCGGACTTCGCGCCCTAGGCCGTTGGGCCAAAATAAACTGGTTGATCCAATGCCAGTTCGGCATAAGGGGCCGGAGCAAAAGCACCTGAACTGCACAGGTTCTTTTGGCACGGCCCCTAACCTTCGGTCTTCAGGGATTTCGCCAGCAATTGGGCCCGGATAAAGGCATCAATGTCGCCATCCAGGACCTTCTGGGTCTGACTGGTCTCCTCATTGGTGCGGTGGTCTTTGACCATCTGATAGGGCTGAAGCACATAGCTTCGGATCT
>JANOLT010000120.1:0-3042 GCA_031419915.1 Holophagaceae bacterium | reverse complement strand
GGAGGATCAGACGAACAGGTTTGAAGAAACGTTTCATGACGCTACTTTGGATTGAATTGAAGACAGCCTATCCATTCTTCCTTACGAATGCTTCCATGAAGTCTACGAGGGTCTCCACGTCCTTCACGCTCACGGCGTTGTAGGCGCTCACACGGATGCCGCCGATGTCGCGGTAGCCTTTGAGGCCGACCATGCCGGCCTTCTTGGTTTCGCTGACGAAGGTGGCGGTGAGATCTTCAGTGGGCATGAAGAAGTCCACCAATGCTCAGTTTGGAGGTTGCTCAGGGTCGACAAAATATTTCCCCAGCGCCAGCCAAAGTTAGCGCGGCCGAGGCACGGCCTCGCCCAAGAACTCCGTGATATGAGCGCAGTCGTTAGCTCAATCAGCACACGTTCTGATCGACGGTCTTGTCTATCGGCGTCCCATTAGCAGTCGGAGAATCATCGAGGCACTCTTCGGCTATGGCGTACCGATTCTTACCGGTCGCCTTCGCTCGGTAGAGAGCCGAATCCGCAGAATGGAGCAGGGTTTCCATACTCCTCCCATGCTGGGGAAAGAACGCGATCCCGATGCTGGTGGTCACCATTGGCTGGACGCCGCCTAGGATGTACGGCAGGCCCAGGGCCGACACCACCTTTTCCGCCACCGCGGCCGCGCCTTCCCTGCCATCCACCTCCGGGAGAAAGACCACGAATTCATCACCGCCCAGTCGGGCGACGGTATCGCTGGCGCGCACGGATGCTTTGAGGCGCTGGCCCACCTCTCGGAGGACTTGGTCGCCCGCTTCGTGGCCAAGGGTGTCATTTACGGCCTTGAACCCGTCCAAGTCCAGAAAGAGCACCGCGGCCATGCGGCCCTGCCGCTGGGCCAGAGGAAAAATCGCTTCCCCTTGTTCATAGAGCAACCGACGGTTCGGCAACCCCGTCAATGGATCGAAATTCGCATATTGCCGGTACATTTCCAGCCCCTGAGCCCTAAGGCGGATGCCCGTGATCAGGACGATGCTGAAACCCACGGCCATGAGGCCCACCAGGCCTACCATCAGGACGATTGTGGATTCCAGGCTCCTGGTGGCGGCGGCTTCAGATAGCTTCCTTAGGGCCAAGAGGCGGTCCTCCTCCGCCCGCATGGAAGCCAGGATTCCGCGGATGGCGTCCATGCTCTTCTTCCCTTCGCCGCTGGCCACCAAAGCGCGGGCAGCATCCAGGCCCCGGTCCTTCCGGGTCTTGACGATGGCTTGGCTGGTGGCCAACTTTTCCCCTACCTTGGGATTCAGTTCAGAGAGGAAATGCCTCTGGATGGGATTGTCCGAGGTCTCCCGCCCCAGATCGGCCAATGCTCCATCCATGCGCAGGAGGCTGTTCCGGTAGGGATCGAGGAACGCGGGGTCTCCGGTGATGACGAATCCCCGCTGGCCGGTCTCCACGTCGACCAGGAGGCCGAGAAAGGCTTCCAGTTGAACCTTGACACTGTAGGTGTGAGCGATCCAGCGGTTGCTTTCCGCAACCTGCCGGTCCCTCCAGAGCCACAGGAGCGTCAGGGCGGCAAGGGTGATCAGATTGACGGCCATGAAAAGGAGGATCAGACGAACAGGTTTGAAGAAAGGTTTCATGACGCTACCTTGCGGGACAACTCCCGAGGATAGAGGATAGAGAATAGAGAATTCAGAGGCTCCATTTTGGATTGAATTGAAGACTGCCTACCCATTCTTCCTTACGAACTCCTCCATGAAGTCCACGAGGGTTTCCACGTCCTTCACGCTCACGGCGTTGTAGGCGCTCACGCGGATGCCGCCGATGTCGCGGTAGCCCTTGAGGCCCACCATGCCGGCCTTCTTGGTTTCGCTGACGAAGGTGGCCGTGAGATCCTCGGTGGGCATGAAGAAGTCCACGTTCATGATGGAGCGGTCGGCCTTCTCGGTGACGAAGCCCTTATAGAAACCCGCGTGCTTATCAATGCAGCCATAGAGCAGGCTGGCCTTCTGCTGGTTGTTGGCCTCGATGGCTTTCAGGCCGCCGATGGACTTGTTGTAGGCCAGCACGTTCCGCAGGATGTAGATGCCGAAAGTCGGGGGCGTGTTGTAGAGACTGTTCTTCTCCGCGTGAATCTTGTAGCGCAGGTAGCTGGGCAGGTCCTGGGCCTCGCACATCTCCAGGAAATCCTCGCGGATGATGGTGAGGGCGACACCGGAGGGTCCGAGGTTTTTCTGCGCGCCTGCGTAGATCAGGCCAAAATTCGACACATCGAAGGGCCGCCACATGATGTCCGAGGACATGTCGCAGACGTAAGGTTTGTCGGTCTTAGGGAACTCCTTCCACTGCGTGCCTTCCACCGTATTGTTGGAGGTGAAGTGGACAAAGGCGCTGTCCTGGCCAATCTTCAGTTCCTCGGCCTTCGGCAGGCGGGCGAATTTCAGGTCCTTGGTGGAGCCCGCCAGGCGGACATTGTCACCGCCCACGAGCTTGGCTTCCTTGTATGCCTTCTCCGCCCAGTTGCCGGTGACGATGTAGTCCGCCTTACGTCCGCCCCGCAGCAAGTTCAGAGGGATCATGCCGAAGGAGAGATGGGCTCCGCCCTGGAGCAGCAGCACCTTGTAGTTGTCGGGGATGTTCATCAGTTCCTTGGTCAGGGCGATGGCCTCGTTGTGCACCGCCTCGTACTCCTTGGAACGGTGGCTGACTTCCATGACGGACATGCCCGTTCCGGCGAAGTCGAGCAGCTCATCCTTGGCGCGCTCGAGAGCGGGCAGCGGCAGTCCGGCGGGGCCGGCGTAGAAATTGATCACGCGATGGGTCATGGCTGACTCCTATTCACGAACTTGGTGAGAATGTCCACGACGATGTTGCCGATGCGAAGCAGGTTTTCCTTGGTGCTGCCACCGATGTGGGGCATGAGCAGCACGTTCGGGGCGCTGAGCAGCGGCGAGGCGGCATCGGGAGGATCGTTGTAGTACACGTCGGTAGCGTAGGCGCCCACCTTGCCGGACTTCAAGGCTGCGGCCAGGTCCTCCTCGACCACCACCTTGCCCCGGCACGTGTTGA
>JANOLT010000119.1:0-2202 GCA_031419915.1 Holophagaceae bacterium | reverse complement strand
CCCACGAAGGGGGGCGGCCCAGCCGCCCCCCTTTTTTCTCGGGAACCGCTTGACGTCCGGGTTGGTTCTCCCGAGGCTGGAGTTCTCATCCCACGCCATCCGGAGGTATTCGTGCCGAAGCTTCTTCTTGTGCCGGTTCTGCTGCGCCTCATTTCCGAAGGCCACCTCTTCAAGCAGGTCTTCGCCTGGCTCCTCCGGTTGTGGGCCGTGTCCGCCGTGGTGGCGGGCGTCTGGATCTCCATCGGGCTGTGGCGCGGAGGAGGTTCGAGTAACCAGGCCGTCTTCGGGCAGCTGGTCTTCCAGGCGGCCTTGGTTCTGGTCACCTACCTGGTGGCCCACCTGAGCTGGCTGCGCGCCCAGGACGTGGTGGGCATGCAGCAAAGCGCGGGCGAGGTCATCATCCCCCTGGCCCGTCTGCTCCTGCGCCTGGGCGGGGAGCTCTACGCCAGCCTGATGGCCGTGCTGGGTACCGGCGGCGCCCTCATGATCTGGATCAGCGCCGGCGAGGCCCGCATCGACGCGCCCGAACTGCGCACGCTGCTCCCGGGGTTCGGGGGCGATCCCTTCCCCACCGGGCTCACCCTGCTGCTGATCGGCCTGGGCTCCGCCGCCCTGGGCCTGCTGGGGGGATACCTGGCTTCCGAAATCCTGGGCCTGTTTTGCGCCATCGAAAGCAACACCCGGGGCATGAAGAAGGACTGAGAAGGGACTACCGGTACCGGGCTTCCGCGCCCCCGGGCCCCCCGGGCGTTGCGGGAGGCCGCCGCCGGCGGGTCCATGCGGCGGACAGTGCGATCCCATCACCGTGCATCACCGAAATCACCAGCGAAAAAGTCTTTGTGGCTAACCGGAAAGAAAAAATTTGCCAGTGATGAATATGTGAGGGCCGGTGAGTTGGCGACCCGATCTAATACGCACTTGCGTTCAATAGAATAGAACCTATATTGATCCTAGCCTCAAGGAGCTGGGATGAAAACCCTCATTTCGCCTGACCACCTCACCATCGACGCCCTGGCCGATCGGCTCAAGAAGGCCAAAGGTCGACCGGAGTACCAGCGCATCCAGTGCGTGCTCATTCGCGCCACCTTGGGCAGCACCGCTTCCGAGATCGCGCGGCTGCTGGGCTGGTCCACCACCACGGTGCACGTCATCCACTCGCGGTGGGCCAAAGAAGGCGACGTCATCTTTGAGCTCAAGAACAAAGGTGGACGTCGGAACCAGTACCTGACCGCCGAGGAGGAGGTGGAATTCCTGCGTCCATTCCTGGCCAAAGCCGAGGCGGGTGGCCTTCTCGGCGCCACTGAGGTGAAGGTGGCCTTTGAAGCCAGGATCGGTTGCGCCGTAGCCAAAAGCACCGTCTATCGCATGTTAGATCGTCAAGGTTGGCGGAAAGTCGCTCCGCGCCCCAGGCATCCCAAGGCCAATCCGGCGGCGCAAGCCGCCTTTAAAAAAACTCGAAAGCGAGATCCAAGAAGAGGTTGAGCGCCAAGCCGAGCAAGGTCGGTCCGTCCGCCTGATGTTCCAGGATGAAGGGCGATTCGGGCTGCTTGGCAACCCGCGCCGGTGCTGGGCTCCCAAGGGTGTCCGGCCGGTGGTCGGCGCCCGTCTGGTGCGGCAGTACACCTATGCCTTCAGCGCGGTCAGCCCCCACGATGGCGCGATGGACAGCCTAGTGCTCCCTTTCGTGAATGCCGAGATGATGTCGATGTTCCTGGCGCTGGTGGCCAGTCGGCATCCAGACGACTTCATCGTCATGGTCATGGATCAGGCGGGATGGCACATCGCCGAGGAGCTGGAGGTCCCGGCCAACATGCGGATCGTGTTCCTACCGCCCTACAGCCCCGAATTGAACCCCGCCGAGCACATCTGGAAAGCGCTACGGGAGGGCTGGTTCGCCAACACCGTGTTCAGGGATATGAAGGCCGTCGTGGGAACACTCTGCCAAGGCATCCGAGCCTTAGAATCCAACCTCGAATGCACCCAGAGGCTTACGGGGTTCGATTGGATTACTTCTATCTCATTGAACGCGAATTAGTATCAGGCCTCAGGCTGCAGGCTGCAGGCAAAGAATCGCATCGCATTGGATTGTGCTGTTGGTGATGCGAACCTGAAGCCTGTAGCCCGAAGCCTGAAGCCTGAAGCCAGCGGGGGTCATGCAATCGCAAAATCAGGGTTGATCAGACCTTCAATATTTTACGAATC
>JANOLT010000118.1:0-2277 GCA_031419915.1 Holophagaceae bacterium | reverse complement strand
CACATCACCGCGGGTGCCGAGTTTCTCCGTAGCCTCGCCGGTGGCGGGGCTGTAGGTGAACCAGCGGGGCGATCCGTGGTTGAATTCGGCGCCGAAGGCGAGCTTGCCGGTGGCGTCCCAGCGCATGCCCACGTAGTAGGCGCTGGCGGTCTGGCTCTTGACGGCATCGCCCAGGAGGCCGCCGAAGCCAGCGAGCTGCTGGGTTCCGCCCATGGCGGCCGGGAAGGTCCAGTAGGCGCCGTACTGGCTCATCTTGCCGTTGGGATTGCTCTTGATATGGCCGTAGCTGGCGAAGTAGGTGAAGGTGTCGCCTATCTTGTGCTTCCAGGTGGCGGTCCACTGATCCATGTCGCCCAGGTTGTTCGTGGCGGTGACGTACTGGGTGGCAGGCATGCCGCCGATGCCGGACATGGCGGGCACAGGGAAGTTGTTGGTGCTGCCAACGGGATGTCGGTCATGTTGCCGAAGCGGTTGTAGCCCAGGTAGAAGTTCGCGCTCTGGACGCTATCCCCGATCTGGAAGAGCAGAGGCATATCGTACATGACGCCCAGCACCGTGCTGTCCTTGAGGGGTCCGATGCTATTCACCTGCAGGGTGGCCGCCGCGGCGTTGGGGCCCTGGGGCGTCCAGTTCACGTTGGTGAAGTTGAAGCCCACGGGGGCCGCGTTCGCCTTCACGCTGCCGCCGCCGCCGAAGCCGGACTCGTAGCCCACGCCATAACAGATGCCGAGCATCGTGCCCTCGGGCAGGCCGGCCTTGTCGAGATGGAACTTGAAGCCGATGCCGTCCACCAGGGCGTTCACGGCCAGGGCCTGCGGGGTGGCCTGCCGTTCCGTCCCTTCCTTCACTTCGAAGGGAGGCCCGTCCGAGGTGTTCTGGCGGCCGATGGAGAGGATGCCCAGGGGGAAGTTGTAGACGAGGCTGGCGCGCTCGACGCGGAGCACGTCGGTGCCCGGCACCTTGGCGCTGTTGAAGGAGTTCGCGACGGTGTTGGGCGAGCCGTTGAACACGGGCACATCGGCGCCGCCGTGGACCTTGTACATCGTCAGGCGGCCCATGACCTTCGCGTTCTCATTGATGGTGATGCCCATCTTGAGGCGCAGGCGGGTGGACCACTGGACGGAGTTCGTGTAGTCCTGGGCGGGCACGCCCTGGGTGAGGGCCATGAAAGGGTATGGGTAGCCCGGGGGTAGCGAACCGGCCGGGGCGCCCGCGCTTTGGGCGAAGCCCATGAACTGCTGGTAGGGCTTGAAGCCCCACTTGCTGCTTTCGAAACGGGTGCGGAGATCGCCACCCCACTGGATGTTGTCCCCGGCGATCTTGGTCTCGACCTTGACGAGGCGGGCATTGATTTCCTGGGGCGCAGCAGGCTTTTCTTCAATGGCTTTCAGCTGGACCTTGAGCTGCTCGATCTGTTTCTGCAGATCCTGGTTGGACTGGGCGCCCAGAGCCGCGGGCGCCAAGGCGGCCGCGAGCACGAGCATCATTCGGCAGGGTTTCATGGGGTGTCTCCAGAAGTTGGGGTTCAGGGGCAGGGGATGGGAAAAGCTCAGCCGCCGCAGGTTTCGGGCTGTGGGGAGTCGGAAGCATGGTTGACCAAGAAGGTCTGCACATCCTTGACCAGCTCGGGCTTCACGAGGGACTCGATCTTCTCGGTGCCGTTCTTATGGGTGCCGGTCGCGAAGTACTCTTTCCACTGAGCCTGGGTCTTGAAGAGGGGGGTGATCTCCTTAGCGGAGCCACCGGAGCCGCCGGAGACATGGCAGGACTTGCAGCTTTTCTTGAAGAAGTATTTGCCCCTGGAATCACTGCCGCCCTGGGCGGCCAGAGGCACCGCGAGCGCGGCGGCGATAGCAAGGAGCTTCAGTGTGTTTTTCATGGAGCACATCCTTTCTTGGGGATTATGGATCGGGGGTACTGGTAGTGGGCTTGAATCCAGCACCGCTAACTATGAGGATGAAAGTGTTGGAAGCGGGGTCAAGTCGTTCGTGATCATCATCACAATATAATTAAATAACCGAGAAGTAATATTATTAAAACCTATCTGTTTGGTATGGATTTACCTCAGGGAACTGGGGCTGGAAACCCTGATGCCGTGATGGATCGGGGGGCGCGGACGGTCCCTCAGGAGAGGCCGTTTCCGGGTATCGTTGGGATCATTCCTTCCCGGAGCCCCCATGTTCCGTCACGTCTCCGATTTCAAGACCATCTGGCAGCAGGAGGTGGCTCACACGCTGCATGTGATGGAGGCTATCCCAGATGCAGCGGCGCACCAGG
>JANOLT010000117.1:0-2148 GCA_031419915.1 Holophagaceae bacterium | reverse complement strand
GGGTGGCTTGAAGGGAAAATTTTCTGAACCTGCACTTGAAATAGGGGCGGAAAGTTTTGCGATCTCATTGCATGCAAGGGCGGCTGCGTTCGCTAGAAGAATTGAGTGATGCTGGTAGTTTTTGGCTAAGGATAGTAGCTGCACCCTGCATCACCGCGCCACCCGCGCCTCCAATTCCTTCAGGGCGGCTTCGGCGGCGGCGAAGGCGGTTTCCAGTTCGGGCAGGAAAACTGCCGCTTCGATAGTGCGGTTTTCGGAAGCCAATTCTTCCATGCGTGTGGCGATATCTGTGACCGGCCGAGCGTAAACGTAGGCGGCGCTGCCGCACAGCGCGTGGGCAGCGGCTTTCAGGGCCTTCGCATCCTTCCCCCGCAGCGCCGTCCGGATATCCGCCATGCGGTTGGGCGCGTGGGCCCGGAACAGCACCAGCAATTCGCGCAATTCGTCGCGGTCCTCGGCATGGATGGAATGCAGCAGGGCCACCATGTCAATGGGGTGGCGGAAATCCGTGGCCGGGATTTGAACGGGCATCTGCAATGTATCTCCGTCATCTTCCGCAGCTTCCAACGGTTCAGCATTCGGAGAAAGGGCCGTTTCCTTGGAGTCATTATCCGGCACGAACGATGGCAATTGAATGATCAGAGTGCCCTCGGAAGCCATATTTCCCTCGGGTTCCAGCTGCCGCAGGATGGCATCCCGCAGCTCATCCCGGCTGAAGGGCTTGGTGAGCAGATCGTTCATGCCTGATTTAAGAAAGCGCTCGCGATCCCCTTGCAATGCGTGGGCGGTCATCGCCAGGATGGGCACTCGTCCCCCCGTGGCACGGATGGCTAGCGCTGCTTCCAGGCCATCCATCTCGGGCATCTGGCCATCCATCAGGATGAGATCAAAACCACCCCGCGCCGCCTGCTCCACTGCTTCAAGGCCCGTGGAACAAAGCGTCACCACGGCGCCCATGGATTTCAGCAGACGCAAGGCCACGTGCTGGTTCAGAAGGTTGTCCTCTACTATAAGAATCCGGCGCCCCGCCAGGGCTTGGGCAGATGCGCCCACAGGCGCTTCGTCGTCCGATATTTCCGCGTCGGAACCGATCCACCCGGCATTGCCACTGTCAGATCTCTTGGCCGCTTCTTCCAGCAGCTCCCGCAGCTCGAAGGCGAAGACAGGTTTCCGGAGCATCCCGTTGAACCCGACGGCCTTCAAGGCCCAGACTTCGCGAGGCTGATGCATGGGGCAGAGCAGCACCAGCATGGGTGAAGCTTCGGGATGTTCAGCGCGCAAGGTCTTGGCCAGCTCCCATCCGCCCATACCCGGCAAGTCCTCATCCAGCAGCACCAGGTGATAGGGCTTTCCGTTTCTTGCGGAAACCAGAATATCTTCCAGAGCCTCTGGCCCAGTGGACGCAAGGCTTGCCTCAAGGCCCCATCGCCAGAGCTTGTCGAAGAGATCATTGGCGCTTTCCGGTAGATCGTCCACCACCAGCACGCGAAAATCTTGGGGGAGTTTTGCGGCAGAGTTCTCGCCACTTTCAGCGTTTTCTTTTCCGCCTTGTCCCTCTTGTCCATCTAGTCCATCTTGTCCCTCTAGTCCCTCGATGGGCTTCAGGCTTAGCGTGAACCAGAATGTGGAGCCGTGCCCTTGCTCGCTGTCCAGGCCAATCACGCCGCCCATGGCTTCCACCAGCCGCTTGCTGATGGCAAGGCCCAGCCCCGTGCCCCCAAAGCGCCGCGTGATGCTTGTATCGGCCTGACTGAATTTTTCAAAGAGCTTGGCCTGTTTGTCGAGTGGAATGCTGGGGCCGCTGTCCACCACGGAAAGCATCAGCGCGTGGCGATCCTCCTGCTGGTCCGTGACCCGCACCGTGAGCTGCACGAACCCGGTTTCGGTGAACTTGATGGCATTGCCTAGCAGGTTCAACAAAACCTGGCGGATACGCTCAGGATCGCCCAGGTATTCGGGGCTTCCCTCAGGCTCGAAGCGCAGCACCAGTTCCAGGCCCTTCTCCTGGGCGCTGACGCTGAGGAGATCCATCAGGTCCTCGCAAAGGCTCCGCAGATCCACCGGGACCTGTCGCAGCGCAACTTTTTCGGCCTCGATCTTCGAAAAATCCAGGATGTCGTTGAGGATCGAAAGCAGGGCCTGCCCCGC
>JANOLT010000116.1:0-4653 GCA_031419915.1 Holophagaceae bacterium | reverse complement strand
CACGCTCCCTAATCACCCTTTCCGCCCTGGCCCTTTTACTGGCAGCCGTGGGCTGCCAGAAGCAAGAAGCCACCAAGGCCACCACGCTGCCCACCGCGAAGGTGCATCTCGTATCGGGCGATCGAAATGTAAACGGCGCGACCGAATCCTGGGTTGCCGCCACGCTTAGCGCCACCCAGCGCGCCACGCTTTCCACGCGCATGGCGGCCTCCGTGAAAAAGGTTCACGTGGTCGAAGGCAGTCGCGTGGCGGCGGGCGCGCTGCTGGTGAGCCTTGCGGATGATGATCTGCAAAGCGGGCTGAAGGCCGCCGAAGCCGGGCTCGCCGCTGCGACGGCCTACCATCGCCGTGTGGAGGCCCTTCAAAAGCAAGGCGCATCCACGCCGAGCGAACTGGAAATGGCGCAGACGCAGCTTGCTCAGGCACAGGCGGGTTTGGCGGGCGTCAAGGCCAACATCGCCTACACCCAGATCCGCGCACCTTTTGCGGGCGTGGTGCAAGCCAAACACGTTTCCGATGGCGACTTTGTGGGTCCAGGAATGCCACTGGTGAATGTCGAAGGCCAGGGCTCCCTGGAACTTCAAGCCACCGTTTCTGAATCTGAATCGAAGAGCCTGAAATCCGGACAGACCTTGCCCTTTGAAAGTGACGGTCAAACGGGCATCGCGCAAATCACGGCGCTTTCTCCCGGCGGCGATCCCATCTCCCATCGGAGTTCGCTCCGGGCGCGTGTCCTGAAGGGCGGCGGGGCTCTCCGCACGGGCAGCTTCGCGCGGCTACGGCTTCCATTTTCAACCACGGCCACTCCTGAGCTTTCTGTCCCGCGCACAGCATTGGTGCAACGCGGCGAACTGAACGGCGTCTTCATCATCCAGGATGGCAAAGCGCAGCTGCGCTGGCTTTCGTTGGGCGAATCCCAAGGTGACCGCTTTCCAGTGAAGGCGGGCCTCACCAAAGGTGAAGCCGTGGTGGATCAGCCAGGCAACCTGAAGGACGGCCAGTCCGTTGAGGTAGTGAAATGACGAACGAACCGAAATTGGGTCTGGCCGGGCGCCTGGCCAAGACTTTCCTCCGCAGCAAACTGACGCCCCTCATCGTGCTGGCCTCGCTGATGCTGGGGGTCCTGGCAGTGGTGCTAACGCCCCGCGAAGAAGAACCCCAGATCATCGTGCCGATGGTGGACCTCATCGTCCCCTATCCGGGTGCCAGCCCCAAGGAAGTCGAAAGCCAGCTCACCACGCCCCTGGAGCGCCGCCTCTGGGGCATCCCTGGCGTTGAATACCTCTACAGCGTCAGCCGCCCTGGCGTGGCCTTGATCACCGTGCGCTTCAAGGTGAACGAGCCCCAGGAACCCAGCCTTGTGAAGATCCACCAAGAGCTGGCGGCGCATCCCGAGCTCATGCCCACGGGCGCGATGAAGCCCATGGTGCGGCTGCTCACCATTGATGACGTGCCATTCCTGACGCTCACGCTGCATGGCGAGAATCAGACGCCTGGCCAGTTGCGGCGGCTCGGCGACGAGCTGGCCCGCCAACTGGCTGAAGTGCCCGGCACCGCGCAGGTGCGCGTGGTGGGTGGCGCACGGCGGACCGTGCGCATCGAGCCCGATCCCGCCAAGCTGCGGAGCCTGAACATTTCCATCGCAGAGCTGATGCCCGCGCTGCAAAGCGCCGAGGCGCAGCTCCCGGCGGGAGCCCTAGTGGATGGTGGCAAGCGCACCGAAGTGGAAGCCAGCGGATTCGTGATGGAAGCTTCGGAACTCAATCGCCTGGTGGTGGCCGTGCGCAATCAGCGGCCCATCTACCTGGGTGATGTGGCCAAAGTGCTGGATGCACCAGAGCCCGAACCGCCGGTGGTGCTCTACGGCGGAAAGGCCCAGCCAGGCTTCGAGCAGGCGGTTTCCGTGGTGCTTTCCAAACGCGCAGGAACCAATGCCACGGCGTTGGCAGACCGTGTGCTCGAAAAGGTCGAGGCGCTGAAAGGCGGGCTCATCCCGCGCGACCTGAACCTTACTGTGACGCGCAATTATGGCGAGACCGCCGGCGACAAATCCAATGAACTGATCGAGCACCTGCTCATCGCGACGCTGTCCGTCATCGTTCTCATCCTGCTGGCCATGGGCTGGCGTAGCGCTGTGGTGGTGGGCATCGCGGTGCCAGTGACGCTGGCGCTGACCCTGCTGCTCACCTATCTGATGGGCTACACGCTGAATCGCGTGACGCTCTTCGCGCTCATCTTTTCCATCGGCATCCTGGTGGACGACGCCATCGTGGTGGTGGAAAACATCCACCGGCACATGCACCTTCCGGGGCCGCGTAAAAGCTTTGCCCGCGTGGTGGTGGAAGCCGTGGACGAAGTGGGCAATCCCACGATCCTGGCGACCTTCGCCGTTGTGGCCGCGATCCTTCCCATGGCCTTCGTGCGCGGGCTCATGGGCCCCTACATGCAGCCAATCCCGGTGGGCGCAAGCCTGGCGATGCTTTTCAGCCTGGTCATCGCGTTCATCATCAGCCCCTGGGCCGCGCTCACTATTTTCAAAAAAGAAGCTCATCTTCCCGAGCTTGATGAAAGTGGCTTGCATCCCGCGGATGTGGATACCGCGCCGCCGGAGCCTTCGAGCGATGCCTGCGACTACAATCTGGAAACCGCGCCGGACACCGGGGTCTCCAGGCTCTACCGGAAAGTCATGCGGGCCCTGCTGTTCAACGTGCCCGTGCGGCTCGCCTTCTTCGGCGGCGTAGTCGCGCTGCTGATCGGGTCCATGTCCCTGGTGGGCTTTGGCGTGGTGAAGGTGAAGATGCTGCCCTTCGACAACAAGTCCGAATTCCAGGTACAGCTTGATCTGCCCGCGGGCACGCCGAAAGAAAACGCGCTGGCCGTTGGACAATCCGTGGCCCGTCGCCTGCTGCAAGAGCCCGAAGTGAAAGACGTGCAGATCTATTCCGGCGTGGCCGCGCCCTTCACGTTCGTCGGGATGGTGCGCCACAGTTTCATGCGCGAAGGCCCAGAAATGGTGGACCTGCAAGTGAACCTTGTTCCCAAGGGCGAACGCAAAGCGCAAAGCCACGCCATCGCCACGCGCCTGCGGCCTGCGTTGGAAGCGATCACGGTCCCCGCCGGTGCGCGGATGAAGATCGTCGAAATCCCGCCCGGGCCGCCCGTCATGGCCACCATGGTGGCCGAAATTTATGGCCCTTCCGAAGCTGAACGCAATCGTCTTTCAAAGGAAGTTCTCGCAGCCTTCACGAGCACCAAAGGCATTGTGGACGTGGATTCAACCCTCAACGCGACAAGCCCCAAGATCACGCTGATGTTGGACCGCGAAAAAGCCGCTCTGCAAGGCGTGGCGCCCAACAGCGTGGTGCAAAGTCTCTTCATGGCGGGCCAGGGGATGCCGCTCGGCACCTTCCATGTCCAGCGCGGCGCGGCCCAGGTGCCCGTGGTGATCCAACTGGCCGCTGACCAGCGTTCGCGCCTGGACCAGCTGCTCCAGCTCACGGTGCCCGGAATGCGCGGCGCGGTGCCGCTCTCCGAACTGGTGCGCGTCGAAAGCGGAGTCGAGCAACCGGACATCATGCACAAGAATCTCAAACCCTTGAGCTATGTTTTTGGCGATCTGGCAGGCGAAATCGAAAGCCCGGTCTATGCTCTTGCGGCACTCAACAAGAAGCTGGATCTGCTCAAGGGCACCGGCGGCGAAGTGATTCCGCGCTATGGCCTGGAGCACCCTGCTGATACCGAAAAGCTGGCCATCAAATGGGACGGTGAATGGCACATCACGCTGGAGGTCTTCCGGGATCTCGGGCTGGCCTTCGCCGCAGTGCTGGTGCTGATCTACGTGCTGGTGGTGGGCTGGTTCGAGAGCTTCACTATCCCCTTGGTGATCCTGGTGCCCATCCCGCTCTCCCTCATTGGCATCATCCCGGCGCATGGTCTTTTTGGCGCCTTCTTCACGGCCACGAGCATGATCGGATTCATCGCGGGCGCCGGCATCATCGTGCGCAACAGCATCATCCTGGTGGACTTCATCGAACTGAAGTTGAAGGAGGGCATGAGCCTGGAAGCGGCCGTGGAAGAAGCGGGCGTGGTGCGCTTCCGGCCCATCCTGCTCACCGCCGCGGCCGTGATCGTGGGCTCGCTGGTAATGTTGGCGGATCCCATTTTCCAAGGGCTGGCCATCAGCCTGATGGCCGGATCCATCGCCGCCACATTGCTTTCCGTTCCCTCCATTCCCGTTCTCTACTACCTTGTCGCCCGGCACGGCCACGCCGCTGAACTTCAGCGGAAAGCCAATCACAACTCCCAGGAGCCCCAATGACCGTCAACCGCGCCCTTCACGCCATCGCTGGCACATTCATTCTGGCCAGCCTTCTACTCGCGCATTTCGTGAGCCCCCACTTCCTCTGGTTCACGGCCTTCGTGGGCGCCAACCTGCTTCAAAGCGCCTTCACTAACTGGTGCCTGATGGTCACCATCCTGCGCAAGCTCGGCGTGAAAGAGGACGTGTCCGCGTGCGGGGTCCAGCCATGAGACTCCTTGCGCTGCTTTCCCTCCCGCTCTGCACTTTCCTGGCCGCCCAGGATGGGGACCTTCAGGCAAAAGCCGAGGCCGCCCGCACTGAGCTGGCCGGAACGCTCATGGGTCGGCTCCAGG
>JANOLT010000115.1:0-4856 GCA_031419915.1 Holophagaceae bacterium | reverse complement strand
GATCGGCGCCATCGCGGCGGTGTTTGGCCTGCTCTTCATGGCCTTCAAATCCGCCAAGGACGCCACGCTCATCATGCTGAACCTGCCGCTTGCATGGATGGGCGGCGTTGTCGGCGTCTACTTCAGCGGCGGCGTCCTCAGCGTGGCCACCCTCATCGGCTTCATCACCCTCTTCGGCATCGCCACCCGCAACGGCATCATGCTGGTCTCCCACATCCACCACCTCATGGACAAAGAGGGCGTGGTGGACCTGATGGAAGCCGTGCGGCGAGCCGCCACGGAACGCCTCGCCCCCATTCTCATGACCGCCTTGACGGCGGGCCTAGCCCTGATCCCCATCATCCTCCGCCGCCACGAACCCGGCAGCGAGATCCAGGCCCCCATGGCCTCCGTGATCCTGTTCGGTCTCCTGTCGTCAACGGCCCTCAACATGCTCGTCGTCCCCAGCCTGTACATGCGCTTCGGGGCCAAGTCCCATCGGCGGGAGGGAAACGGAAGCCCGCTTTGACGGCTTGGTGTTTTTTGAACGACGGATTAATCTCCAAGGGGAGGTTTTCGTGTCGCTGGATGCACAAGTTCCGCTCTACCAAGGCGAGCGCCTGAGGGATCTCATTCTTTGCTATGCCGGGCCCTGGGCCTTTGTCCCCTACCTGCGCGATCGCGAAGATGAAGAGATGCTTTGGAACGCAAGGCAAGGAGTGTTGCTTGCGTTCGCGGAAATCATCATCGGCTTGGCGCTCGTGCTCTCTGGCCTGTTCCCGATTTTTGGAATCCTCGCCCTGCGTGTGCTGTTGCCCATCTGGCTGCTATGGTGCCTGGGCATGTCCGTCACGTCCATCCTTCAAGCCTCCAAAGGCAAGCGGCACAAGATCCCCGTGATCCACCAGTTCATTGAGTACCTGTGATGGGCAGTAGGCTGTAGGACTTGGGACTTGGGACTAGCTTCGTTGCGTCCGCGCATTCAGGATGAGCATCGCGTCGCCGCCGGGGCCCCCTCCGCGAACCGGAGCCGAAGGCGAAGGTAGAGCGGGAGGACAGGACTAGATGTCCTGTTCGATCGGGGGGTGGTCAGTACGGCGCGCATTCAAGATGAGCATCGCGTCGCCGTAGCTGAAGAATCGGTAGCGTTGGGCCACGGCCTCGGCATAGGCCACCTTCGCGAAATCCAATCCGAGCAATGCGGAGACGAGCATGAAGAGCGTGCTTTCTGGCAGATGGAAATTGGTGAGCAGATGATCGGCGGTGCGAAGTTTGTATCCGGGCTTGATAAAGATGCGCGTGGAGCCAGACCGCGCAAGGTCATGACCATCCCATGCAGCTTCCAGGGTTCTTAAACTTGTCGTGCCGATGCAAATCAATGGCCGGTTGTGGGCTCTCAATATGGGCAAGAGTGCAGATGACGTGGCCTCGGGGATCTCGAAGCGCTCCTCGTGCATGGTGTGATTCTCGATATCGCCCGCGGTCATGGGGCGAAACGTGCCAAGCCCCACGTGAAGCCGCACGGGTAGCCATTCGCAGCCCTTTGATTGCAGTGTGGTGATCAACTCACGGGTGAAGTGCAGACCCGCCGTGGGGGCCGCCACGGCTTCGCCTTCGCTTGCATGAAACGCAGTCTGATAGCGGCTTTCATCTGTTTCATCCGCCAGGTGCGAAATGTACGGTGGCAGCGGTAGGCGACCGATGCGATCCACCGAATCCCAATCCAGATTGCAGCCATCTCGTACCACGCGAACTTTGCGAAGACCTTCATCAAGGGTGTCGCCAATATGCAACTCAGCCAGCTCCGCCCCATTTTCAGGAGAGACCACTTTCACGATCGTGCCGGGTTTAAGCCGCGCGCCGGGCCGCACCATGGCTTCGAATGATCCATCGCCGAAGGCCCGTAGCAGCAGGGCTTCACCAGCCCCACCACCCTTGCGCCGCAGAATCAGCCGCGCATGGCGGACCTTCACATCGTTGGGCACCAGCAGTGAATTCGCTGGGATGAGATTCGGCAAGTTTCGGATCGTGCTGTGCGAGAGTGTTTTCGTCCGTGCATCCACCACCAACAGCCGCGCCCCGTCCCGCTCCGCCGTCGGGTGCTGGGCGATCAACTCCTCGGGCAGATCGAAATTAAAATCTGAGCGTTTCATTTCTGGAATTGCATTCCGTGCAGCCTTGCGTATTCCCCGCCGATGTTCAGCAGTTCCCCGTGGGTGCCGGTTTCAGCGATGCGGCCATGCTTGAGGACCACGATGCGCGTGGCTTTCTGAATGGTGCTCAGGCGATGGGCGATGACCAGGGTGGTGCGGTCCCGCATGAGCGCTTCGAGCGCGTCCTGCACGGCCCGCTCGCTCTCGGTGTCGAGGGCGGATGTGGCCTCATCGAGAATGAGGATGGGCGGATCTTGCAGCAAGGCCCGGGCAATGGCGATGCGCTGGCGCTGGCCGCCGCTCAGGCTTGATCCCGTTTCCGCCAGGGGCGTATCGTAGCCCTTCGATAACGCTGAAATGAAATCATGGGCATGAGCCTTCTTCGCGGCAGCGATCACAGCCTCGCGATCGGCCGTTTTACCATAGGCGATGTTGTCGTGAACGGTGTCCATGAAGAGCAGGGTTTCCTGATTCACGAAGCCGATTATCTGGCGTAGGGCGCGGATATCGAAATCACGAATGTCCGTGCCATCCAAGGTGATCCGCCCCGATGTGGGATCGAAAAAACGCGGCACCAGATTCACCAGCGTGGTCTTTCCGCCACCGCTGCCGCCCACCAGCGCCACGGTCTCGCCGCGGTTTACCTCCAGCGTGATGCCGCGCAGCACCTGATGCTTCTCGTCATAGGAGAAGCCCACATCCTCGAAGACAAGGCGCTGAGGCTGAGTGGGAACAGGCTTGGGATTCGCGGCGATGGACAGCTGTGTTTCACGATCCAGCATCAAATAGACGCGGTCCAGGCTGGCGCTGGCCACCTGCACATCGTTGTTGAGTCTCGTAAGGCGGCGCAGAGGATCGTAGAACGCGTAAACCGCCATAAGGTAGGTGAAGAATTCAGGGCCGGTCGTGCGCCCGCTCACGATGGCCTTGGCGGCGTAAATGACCATGACCGCCAGCAGGACCCCCCCCACCAATTCCATCACCGGCGTACTGAGGGCCGAGGCCCGCGCGCTCTTCATCCCCAAGCGATAGAGCTCGTCGTTTTGAAGATGAAAACGATTCAGCTCGTAGGGCTCCCGCGCGAATCCCAGCACCACGCGAATGTTGGAAAAGACTTCCTTGAGGCGCTGCAACAGGCGGCTGGAAGCCTCCTGGTTGCGGTGGTTCACGCTGCGGATGCGGCGACTGAGATGGCGGATTGGCAGCACCACCAAGGGCACTGCGATGAAGACCGTCAAGCTCAAGCTCCAGTTCATGAAAAGAATGGTGATGAGCATGGCCACGGCCACGCAAATTTCCTTTACGGCTTCGGCCAGTTGATTCGATGCGATGCCCTGCACGGCGCCCACATCGCTGAGGGTGCGCATGAGCAACTCGCCCACCGGGTGACGCTGGAAAAAGGCCGGCTCCTGTTTCAGCAGGTGCCCGAAAAACCGCTCCCGGAATTCCATGGTGGCCCGGAGGCCGCTTCGCACCATGGCGAGCGTGCCCAGGTAGGTGAGAACTCCCTTGATGACATAGATGGCAATCAGCAGGACGGGAACAAAGAGCGTGGATTCCCTTAGGCTCGATGCCTCAGGGAGCTGCCCCATCAGCCAGGCTTTGGCGTGATCCGCCCAGGCGAAAACACCCGTCGTAGATCCCCCACCCATCTTCAGGCTGTCCTTGAAGACGAAGTTCAACGTGAACAGAAGCAGGCCCTGGCAAAGCCCGGCGGCAAGCAGCAGCAGGCTCCCACCGATGATGGTCGGCAGGCGCTTGGCGAGATGCTCTCTGAAGAAGCGGCGAAAGACAGACATGAACCCTTAGCTTATCGGGACCGGGAGCATTGGGGAGCGGGCTATTCGGTAACGATGGTGATGCTGCTGTCCTTGTCATCCACGGACAGCAGGATCGTGCCTTTGGGAGCATTCAGCGCCATATCCATCAGCCGATCCGGGTCTATGCCTTTATGTCTGGCCTGCTGAATCTGTGCATCGCTCAAGTAGCCCGCCACGGCCCTGGCAAGGCCCATGGCCAGGCGGATGGTCACGGTATCGGGCTTGCCCTTTTCCTGGATGCGCAGCACGAGAAAGCGACCATTCGATGTGGGTGCCGCCGATTTGGGTTCCACCCCCATGCCCAACAGGGCCAAGCGGCAGGACTCTGTGTAGGACGCGGTCCCGAGACCTTTCTGCAAGGCTTCCACCGCGCGGCGATCACCCGTCTTGGAGAGTTGCAGGGCTGCGGCCACCTGAACCTTATCTGAAGGATCGCCCAGGGCTGATATGAGCCCAGGCGTTGCTTCGGGGCTCTGGCCTTGGCGAAGGCCCCAGCAGTGGATGCGATTGAGCTTGGCTTCCCGGCCAAGCTGTTTCTGGTCGGGATGTAGGTTCAGGAATTCCGTGTAAGCTTCCGCGGCGCCATCCCAACGCTGGTCGGATTCAAGCGTGGACGCCAGCCAGAAACGCACTTCCGGAAGCCGCGAATAGGTTGGATACTCGCGCAGGATCTGGCGATACAGGGCCGCGGCCTCGTACCAACGCTGTCCATAGCGCAGGTTCTTGGCCTGGCGGAAGAGCAAGTCGACGGGACCCTCTGCGGTGGGTGCAAACAGGACCGAAGATGCCGCTGGCATCACCAGCATCGCTGGCATCGCGGGCACTAGAGGCTCGGCCGCGCACATGAAGAACGGGAACATCAGGCCGTCTCCTTGCGGAGCAGCTTGCCCATGCGCTCGGCTTG
>JANOLT010000114.1:0-6793 GCA_031419915.1 Holophagaceae bacterium | reverse complement strand
GACCGCTGTCCTGAAGCTCGCGCGCGAGAGACTTCACGGCGCCGAGCGCATTGGTGTAGAGAGGATTGGATAGCACTTGGGGAAGGCCCTGGAAGCCGTGGACGCGGCCCAGCACCACCCGCGGACGGCCCAGGATGTTCTGGGCCAGGATGGGCAGGTGGGGCAGCAGGGCGCCGCCGCCCACAAGATGAACGCCGCCGTGGATTTCATGAATCAGGCCGCTGCGGCCAATCTCGGCGAGCACCATGTTGAGCAGCTCCACGGCCCTTGCGTGCAGCACCTCCGCCAGCTCGCGGCGGGATACCTGGCGTCCCTCGTCTTCCAGTTCGATGTGCTCTTCGGGTGGAACTTGGGTGGGCAGAGCTGTGCCGTAAACGCGCTTGATGCGCTCCGCGACGCTGATGCCGCCCAGGTGCTTGGTGATTTCGAGATCGCGGGTGAAGTGTCGGCCACCGATGGGAATCACCGCGCTATGGAAAAGCGCGCCGCGAAGGAACACGCCGAGATGGGTCAGCTCATCACCGATATCCACCACCACCGCGCCATTCTCGCTGTCTTCGCGCGTCAGCACCGCTTCGGCCGATGCCAGGGGCGAATAGATCAGGTCGGCTCCCTGAAGGCCTGAGAGCTGAAGCGCGCGGTTGATGTTTCCCAGCACCGAGCCCGGCGCCACGATGATGCGCACTTCTGCTTCCAGCGTCTCGCCCACCATGTTCACGGGGTTGCGGATGTCTCGCTGCCCCTTGATGTGGAACATCTGCGGGATGCGATGCAGGACGGTTTCTTCTTTCGCGAGCTTGCAGCCATTGGCGGCCTGCTCCAGCACACGGTCGCGGTCCGCGGGAGTGATGATTTTGTCCATGCTCGAAATCGTGATGGAGTCGCGAAGGTTTTCACCCTTGAACTGGATGCCGTCCACGGAGACGCGCAGGCCGTCCAGCTTGGTCTGCCCCGCGGCGCGCATGGATTCTTCCACCGCGCGGTTGATGGCCCGCGTGGTGAGTTCCATGTCATTGATCTCGCCCATGCGGATGCCGCCCTCGGCATTGGCTTGCGCCGCTCCCGTGATTTGAAGGGCGCCGCTTTCATCCAGAACCGCGATTACTGAGACGACTTTGCTTGCACCTAGATCGAGTCCGAGAAGTACCGCAGGTTGAACCATGCACTGTCCCTTATGTTATCCAAGGATAGCCACAGTCCGGCCCTGTGGGAGGGGTCAGCAGGAAAAAAAGAAAGCTGCGGCTTCTTTTACTGCAGCGCTTTCTGGGCAGGCGGGGCTGTTTCCTGGGGCTCCCCCACGGCGATCTCGTCATCCCACCTCAGGTCCACGTATCGGAGTTTCGAAAGGTTGGGACTTTTGGCCAATTGGTCCAGGAATAGTCCCTGAAAATTAGGAATGTTTTTCTGGATATCGGTTTTAGATAGATAAAGGGGCGCGGACAGCCCCTCGATGAAGGCCACTGGCCCTCGGTCCTCCCAGCGCAATTCGGTCAGTCGCTCATAGAAGCCAGCCTGCTTGTCCCTCAACTCAGATGCGGCGCGGATAAGCCGTACGAGCCTCTCATCGGTCTGGCTGGCGGGATGATATACCACCGGAATAGGCATTGAATTCGCTTCATTAATCCGGTCCAACACCACACCATCGTCGGACAGAAGGAAGACGCCAGTGGGCTTCACCAGCCAGAGCAAGGGCTTGCGCTCCTCGATGACCAGGCTCAGGCGATCCGGCGGGTCACGGCGGATGATCAGGCCCTTCACCCATCGCTCCGCCTCCACTTTGGTCCGCAACTTTTCCGCATCGAACCAGAAAAGCGGTTTGCCAAGCGTCATGGGCTCGACGATGCCCAGGATCTTGGACTGGCGATCACCGCGGCAGCCGCTGATGCTCACCTGCTCGATGGTGAGCTTCTGCAATCCAAAGTAGCGCTGGGCCACTTCCAGGAGACCGAAAGCCACTAAAACGACCACCACCAACACGATGCCCGCCTTGGCAAACGGGAGCCAGGGAGGTTGTGCGCGGCTGTGGTTGGTATAGGCCATGGAGATGAAGTCTAGCGGCTTCGGGCGTCATAGTCCTGGGTCCCAAGTCATAGCAGCCATGAGCTAACAGCTATGAGCCAACAGCCATCAGCCGAAAGCTCCAAACTCATAGCTCAAAGCTCATAGCCTACGGCCTCATTCCGCCCGCCAGATTTCAACCTCTGGCTCCAATTCGATCCCGTGGGTTTCCCGGACCTTGGCCCGCACCACGTTCATCAGCTCCGCGAATTCCGCGGCGGTGGCGTGGCCATGGTTGATGAGAAAATTGGCGTGTTCCGGGCTGACTTCCGCGTCCCCCACCCGGAAACCCTTAAGGCCTGCCTGGTCAATGAGGCGACCGGCGCTGTTTCCCGGTGGATTCTTGAAGATGCAGCCGGCGTTGCGCTTGCTCAAGGGTTGGCTGCTGCCGCGCTTGCCCATGTTTTCAAGCACATGGGCCTGGATGCTTTCGCGATCGCCTTCGGCCAATTTCACGGTGAAGGCCAGGGCCACGTAGCCGCCCGTCAGGAAACTCCAACGGTACTTGAATTCGCCAGGGTCGGGACGCTTCTCGATCAGCTCACCTTGGGGTGTGAGGAACCGGTAGGTATCCAGAATGTCCACCAGCTCGCGACCGTAGGCACCCGCATTCATGCGCAGCGCGCCGCCGGTAGTGCCGGGGATTCCGCTGGCGTATTCCATGCCGCTAAGGCCTTCTTTGGCGGCGCCTTGAGCCATTCGGATGTGGCCGAAGCTGGCGGGGGCTGTGAGTTTCAGGCCGTCCCGCTTCAGCTCTGTGGGAAAGCGCAGGCGCAGCACCGGCATCTCGATATCCCCCAGGACCACGAGATTGGATCCACCGCCCAGCACGCGGTAGGGCAGGCTTTCACGGGCGCAGGCACGCACGAACGCTTGAGCTTCATGTTCCGTAGTCGGCTCGAACAACCAGCGGCAAATGCCGCCGACGCCCAAGGTGGTGAGCTTGGGAAAGGGCACGTCGGTGCGGTGGGGGAGCTTCAACAGCTCATCGGGAAGGGCGCGGATCATCGGTTCAAGTATGATCGCAGAATGAGATGGATGGCCCTGGACCACGGCACCAAGAGGATCGGCATCGCGTTTTCGGACGAGCTGGAGATCCTTGCATCCCCTTTTGATGTGTGGCCCCAGGAAGGCGAAAACAGCTTGATAAAACTTGCGAGACTGGCCAAGGATGAAGGGGTTCAAGCCCTGCTGGTGGGCCTTCCCCGGCACAAAGACGGCGCCGAAAGCGGGACAGCACCCCTGGCACGGGCTTTTGGAGAGGAGCTGGCTTCGCTCACAAAATTGCCTCTGCGCTTTGGTGATGAGCACTTGAGTTCCGTGGAGGCGGGGCGACTACTGGCTGAGCGGGGCGTGAAGCCGAAGGATCGCAAAGCCAAGCTGGATGCGGCCGCGGCGGCGGTGATCCTGGCGGACCACTTGGAGCATCGGCGTGCCGCAAATGTGCCTATTTCTGAGCCTGGCCCTTGAGCTTCCCGATTAATGAACGCCCAGCCGCACTGTCCGCTCGCAGCGGTCGGCCAAGTCAGGATTGTGTGTGACCAGAAGCGTTGTGGGGCGTAGCTCTTGATGCAGCTTCAACAGCAACGCGAAGGCCTCGTCCGCCGTCGCCGGGTCCAAATTTCCGGTGGGCTCGTCCAGGAGCCACAGGGCGGGCTTCCGCACCAGCGCGCGAGCCAGGCCCACCCGCGCCGCCTGTCCGCTGCTGAGCTGATTGGGCAGGCGCTCGGCCAGGTCAGAGATGCTCACCATCTCCAGCAGTTCATGGATCCAGGCCTCACGACCGGCCGTGAGCACGCCTTCGATGCGGAAGGGCATTTCCAGGTTTTCCCGCACGGTGAATTCAGGCAATAGATGGGGCTGCTGGAAGGCCAGGCCTACGTGCTCGCGGCGATAGAGGGAGCGGTCCTCGGCGGAGTGCGGGACCGGCGTCGCGCCGATGCGGATGGAGCCGCCCTCCCAACGATCCAGTCCCGCCACGCAATTCAGCAGCGTCGTTTTTCCCACGCCGCTGACGCCCACCAGCGCGCAAAGACAGCCGGCCTCCACTTCCAGCGAGAACCCATCGAAGACCGGATGTTCCGCGTCGGCGTAGGTCTTTTTCAGCCCATGGATGGAGAGCGCCTGGCCGATCATCGCGGATCCTTTTGGGGCTGCTGAATTCCACATTGGGACCGGTTGGAATGGGCTTCAGGCTTCAGGCTGCGGGCTTCAGGCACCGAAGCGTTTCGCATCGGCTTGAACCATGGGTGGTGCGAACCTGAAGCCTGAAGTCTGAAGCCTGAAGTCATTTGCACAGCTCCACCAATTTCCAGTACAGCTGATAAGTGGCGAGCGAATCCCCCAGAGCCGTGTGCCGTTTTTCAGCGGGGACCAGGATGCCGAAGTGCTCGAAAAGTCCGTCACTGCTAAGTTTCTGAAGCTCCAATTTACCTGCGTCCCGCAGTGCCGAAGCGATGCTGTGGGTGTCCACGATGCGATGATGAAAGCGCCCTTCGGGGTCACGGCCCATCGAGAGCAGGAAAGCCGAAAGAAAAGCCTGATCAAAGGCGATGTTGTGGCCCACGAGCGTGACCCTGGATTTTTCAGGGAAATACCGGCTCAGGAATTCATCGAGCTGGTTCAGCGCATCGGTTGGCGAAAGCGCAACTTCGTGATGCTTGGCCAGGTCAATGCGGTTCACTTTCATGCCACCGCCGGTGACCACGTAGGGCTCATGCTTGATGAGGATTTCCATGCTGTCCACCACGCCGGAAGCATCGCCCACAACGAGGCCCAGGCTCAGCAGGCTGTGACTCTGCGGGTCCAGGCCGCCGGTTTCGGTATCGAGAAAAAGGTAGGTGTTGGCAAGCATCACTCGGCCCTCAATGCGTCTACGGGATCCAGGGCTGCGGCGCGCTTGGCGGGGTAGCGGGAGGCCCACCAGGCCACGAGCAGCGGAAAGATGGTCACCAAAAGCATGTCGGAAAAGTGCAGGCGGAACGGGATGTAGGTGATGAAATCGTAAACGGCGCTGGGCAATTTAATTAGCTTGTAGTGATCCGCCACGAGGCAGAAAGGCACGCTTAAACACAGGCCCCACAAGGTTCCCACGGCACCGATGCGCAGGCCCTGCCATTCAAAAAGGTGCTGGATTTGGCGTGGCGTGGCGCCCAATGACAGCAGCACGCCCAGGTCCCGCCGCTTTTCAGTCACGAACAGCACCAGGCTCGCCACGATGTTGAAAGCCGCCACCAAAACGATGAGTGAAAGGATGGCTGTGAAGATCCACTTCTCGACTTTCAGCGCCGCGAAAAGTGGCTTGTTCGTTTCCCGCAAATCCGTGGCCATGAACCCGCCTCGACCTTCCTGGTTCAAGGCCGCCAGCACGGCGGTTTTTACGTCACCAATGGCTTCGATACTCGCGGCACGAACTTCTATCATTTCCGCCTGGTCCGTGTGAGCTAGACGCTGGGCGTCGATAATGTGCACGAAGACCCAGTTGGTGTCGTACTCGGATATGTGGCTCTGAAAAATACCCGCCACCTTGAAGGCCTGCAATTTGGGTTGAAGGCCTGACAGGCCCAGTTGCAGCCGCAGCGTCGCGATGGCAATCGTGTCGCCCACGCGCAATCGAAGGCGGTCCGCCAGCTCACGGCCCAGCACGATTTCACCTTCCTGGAGTTGTTCGATCTTGATGGGTTTCACGGAATCAAAAATGCTCGATGTGGCGTGGGCAGAACCTGGGTCTATGGCTTTCACCGCCACGGCTTCCGGTGGCCCGTCCACGCCGGGGAGCCTCAAGAGGCCCTTCTCGAAACGCATGGGACTGGCGGCCTGCACACCCTTGGCGCCGCGAATGACCTTCAGCGCGGCGGCAGTATCGGGAATGTCTCCCGCCAGATGAAACACGCTGAAGTGCGCCGTGGCAGAAAACAGATTGGCCTGGATCTCTTCACGGAAACCATTCATGAGCGCGAGCGTGATGACCATGGCAAATACGCCCAGCGCGATGCCCCACCGCGCAAAGCGCACCATCACCCGCACGAAGGCGCCCTTCTTGCGCGTGGTCAGGTAGCGGTTTGCCACATAGGCCTCGAAGGACCTCATGGGTGTCGCCTTTCAGTCCCGCGCGTGGTGGCCATCATCATTTCCCACTCATTAGTGCTCTCTGTGCGATTCCGCGTGGAGCCCATCAGCATTTCCCACTCATTACTGCTCCCTGTTCGAATCCGCCAGGAAGCGCACCAGCAACTTGTCCACCAGGGTCCAGACCTCCAGCAGCGCGGCGATGGCCATGACGATGCCCAGACCCAAGCAGAGCCCGCGCCCCCAGGAACCCATGAAGAATCGTGCGACGTCCGGCCACTCCCACAAAAAGGCAGGCGGCCGAAGGCGGTTGTAGAGCGAGAGCGTGATCAAGAGCATGCCGCCCCAAAGCAGGTAGAAAAACCTCGCGCTGGAAGTCAGGACATCCAGCAGGAATGGAGTGGGGTGTTGGGCAGACATCCCGTTAAGCCTACCCGAGGTTGATCCAGGATTTTGCGATTGCACGATCCCGTTGGCTTCGGGCTTCAGGCTTCGGACTTCAGACTTCAGGTTCGAATTACTTTAAGCACAAACCAATGCGCAGCGATTCGCGGCCTGAAGCCTGTAGCCTGAAGCCCGTTTCATCCCGTCCAAATGCAGGATCTGCGTTCACCCGAACCAGACCTGCCAACCCAGCCGTAATATCAGTGCTGCCACCACCGCGATG
>JANOLT010000113.1:0-3146 GCA_031419915.1 Holophagaceae bacterium | reverse complement strand
ACAGGATGAAATAGGCTTCAAGCATCAGGCTGCAGGCAAAGAATCGCCTCGCATTGGATTGTGCTGTTGGTGATGCGAACCTGAAGCCTGTAGCCCGAAGCCTGAGGCTAGGCGGGGGTCATGCAATCGCAAAATCAGGGTTGATCGTTCCTCGCAACTCAGATGTGTGTAGTGTTTTCCCATGCAACCATTCTTTCGGAAGAACGTTGCACTTGGACTTTGAGCGCGGCCTGCCTTTTCTGTCGCCGGATCTATTGTTTAGATCCAACCGCTAATTTGGATTGCTTCAGCCCCCGCTTTTCGAGCAGCGGTCCCACCTTCGGATCGCGGCCGCGGAAGCGGCGGTAGAGCAGCGCGGGATCCTCGGTGCCGCCCTTGGACAGCACCTCGGCGCGGAACTTCGCCGCAGTGGCGGGATCGAAGATGTCCCCCTTCTCCTTGAATGCCTGGAAGGCATCGCTGTCCAGCACCGCGCTCCAGATGTAGCTGTAGTAGCCCGCCGCGTAGCCCCCCATGATGTGGTTGAAGTAAGGGCTGCGGTAGCGGGGCGGGATCTCGGAGATCAGCCCCCACTTGGCGAGCGAGGCCTTTTCAAAGGCGGCGGTGTCCTGGGGTTTGGTGTCGGTCAGCGTGTGCCAGTCCATGTCCAGCAGCGACGCGGCCATGTACTCCACCGTGGCGAAGCCCTGGCCGAAGGTGGCGGCCTTCTTCATCTTCGCCACAAGGGCGTCGGAGATGACCTCGCCCGTCTTGTAGTGCTTCGCGTAGAGTTTCAGCACCTCGGGCTCCATAGCCCAGTTTTCCATGACCTGGCTGGGCAGCTCGACGAAGTCCCGGGGCGTGCCAGCAGTTCCTCGATACCGACCAGCGTAGAAGAGGCCGTGCAGTCCGTGGCCAAATTCGTGGAAGAGGGTTTGGACCTCGTCAGATGTGAGCAGGGCTGGATGGTCACCGGAAGGCGGGGTGAAGTTGCACACGTTCACCACCACCGGATCCACCTTCTTCCCATCCTTGATCCAAGGGGCGCGGTAGCTGCTCATCCAGGCGCCGCCGCGCTTGCCCGGCCGGGGGTGGTAGTCCGTGTAGATCAGGCCCAGGTGCCGGCCATCCTTCTCCTTCACCTCGAAGCACCGCACATCCTTCTGGTAGACGGGGATGCCTGACACCTCAGTGAAGGTGATGCCATAGAGCCTGCCGGCCACCGCGAAGGCGCCCTCGCGTACCTTGTCGATGGCGAAGTAGGGCTTCACCGATTCCTCATCGAAGTCGTACTTGGCCTGCTGCACTTTCTTGGCGTAGTAGCGCCAGTCCCAGGGCTCAAGCTTCTGGCCTGGCAGATCCTTCGCCATCATGGCCTGAAGCTCGGCGCGCTCCTTCTTGGCGACTTCCAGCGCGGGCTTCCAGATCTGGTCCAGCAGCCCGTAGACGCCCTTCGGATTCTTGGCCATGTTCTCTTCCAGCACGAAATCCGCCCAGGTCTTGTAGCCCAGCAGCTGGGCCTTCTCGACACGCAGGGCCGCCACGCGGCTCACGATGGCGTTGGTGTCAGTGTCGCCGCCCTGGTTACAGCGCTCCAGGTAGCCCGTGAGGATTCGCTTCCGCAGGTCGCGGTTCTGCGCGGACTCGAGGAAGGGCCAGATGCTGGGGCCGTCCAGGGTGAACAGCCACTTGCCGTCCATGCCCACCTTCTTAGCGCTAGCCGCCGCGGCCATCCGCGTACCCTCGGGAAGTCCAGCCAGGTCCGAGGGCTGATCCACCACCATCTGGAAGGCCTTGGTGGCCTTGAGCAGGCGGTCTCCGAAGTCCACACCCAGCTTGGACTGCTCGGCATTGATGGCGCGCATGCGGGTCTGCTGGTCAGGGGTCAGCGCGGCGCCAGCCCGCACGAAACCCTTGTAGGTGCGCTCCAGCAGGCGGGCCTGATCGGGATCGAGCTTGAGGCCGGCCCGGGCGTCCCACACCGCCTTCACTCGCTGGAAGAGCTTCGCGTTCAGCTGGATGTCGTCGCGGTGTGCGGCCAGGAGCGGCATCACCTCGCGGTTCACGGCCTGCAGCTTCGGGTTCGTTTCGGCGCCCGTGAGGTTGAAGAACACGGATCCCACGCGGTCCATGAACTGGCCCGACAGATCCAGGGCCACGAGGGTGTTCGCGAAGGTCGGGGCCTCCTTGGCGTCCGCGATGGTCGCCACCTCGGCCTTCTGCCGCACCATGCCCTCCTTCAAGGCCGGAAGGAAGTGTTCCTCCTGGATCTCCGCAAAAGGCGGCACGCCGAAGGGCGTCTTCCATTCCGCGAAGAACGGATTGGCTGCGGCGACCGGGTCAGCGGCGAGGGCGGGCAGCGTCATGAGAGCGGCCAAAGCGGAAGCGATGCGCATGAGGACTCCTGGAGAATCGTTCGCCACGATAGCATCATCTTGCGAGGGTGGCCAGGGCCGCTGAACCCGGATCCTGCATTTGGACAGGATGAAATTGGCTTCAGACCTCAGGCTACAGGCTTCAGGGAAAGAATCGCTTCGCATTGGATTGTGCCGTTGGTGATGCGCACCTGAAGCCTGTAGCCCGAAGCCTGAAGCCAGCGGGGGTCATGCAATCGCAAAATAAGGGCTGAAGGCAGATGAAGGGGCAAGTGCCATTGACCGCTGCCCCGGGAACTGGTCACGTGGAAGGTGACCACCGAAGATGTCTGATTCATCAACCCCGGCCTATCTCCTTGGGTCCACACGCTTCACCCTTGCGCCCCCCCTTCCGATCTCCCACCCTTGTGGACACAGGTTCACGGAGTTCCCCATGCATCCACGCGCACGCATCTTCCTCGGTTCGCTCGGAATCCTCGCCCTGCTCGGCTGTTCGGGCTCTGATACCACCTACGGCCCTTCCTCGGGCTACCTGGTGAACGCCATCGCCGTGGCCGACATCGACGCCAACGGATTCCCGGACATCCTCGGCATGGTGTCCACCGACCTGGGGGGAAGGGCCACCCAGGGGTATGTTTCCACGCGGCTCCAGAGTTCCGCAGTCAGACGTTCGACTGCGGTCTGCAAATGCCGCCGGTAGGTGCTGAACGGCACATCGATCAACTCAGCCGCCGCTTCTTGAGAAGCGGCCGGTTGCAGATACGTGTGATGAAAGGCCCGGTAGAACTTGGC
>JANOLT010000112.1:0-8925 GCA_031419915.1 Holophagaceae bacterium | reverse complement strand
CGGGAGCGACAGCCGGAAGCCATCGCTGGTGAAGAGCGCCCCGAACCCCTGCCCATGCGCGGTCCCATCCTTTGCCTGGTGGGCCCTCCCGGGGTCGGCAAGACCAGCTTGGCGCGCAGCATCGCCCGAGCCTTGAACCGGCCCTTCGTGCGCTTTTCGCTCGGTGGCGTGCGCGATGAGGCGGAGATCCGCGGCCACCGCCGCACCTACATCGGCTCCATGCCTGGGCGCATCGTATCGTTGATGAAAAAGGCCGGTGTCCGCAATCCACTCATGCTGCTGGATGAGCTTGACAAGATGGGCAGCGACTACCGCGGCGACCCTAGCAGCGCACTGCTGGAAGTCCTGGATCCGGAACAGAATGCCAACTTTCAGGATCATTATCTGGACCTTGGCTACGACCTGAGCCAAGTGCTTTTCATCGCCACCGCCAACGTGCGGCACAACATTCCAGAGCCGCTGGATGACCGCCTGGAGATCATTGATCTGCCCGGGTACACCACGCGGGAGAAGCTCGCCATCGCCAAGGGACACCTGATTCCAAAAGCGCTCGAGCGCAATGGAATGCAGGATATGGGCATCGTGTTCGAGGACCGCACCATCGAAAAACTCATTCAGGGTTACACCCGCGAAGCCGGTGTGCGACAGCTGGAACGCGAGCTGGTGAGCGTGCTGCGCAAGCTGGCGCGCCACAGCCTGCAACCCGAAAAAATGAAGGAACAGGCCGGAGACGTTTTTGACCCCATCATCACCGCCGCACGCATCCCGAAACTCCTGGGACCTGAAAAAATCACCGAGCAGCAGCCGGACGATCAGGCCCTTCCGGGCGTGGTGAACGGCTTGGCCTGGACCCCCACCGGCGGCGACCTGCTCACCATCGAAGCCGCCGTGCTGCCCGGCAAAGGCAACCTGAAACTCACGGGCAAGCTGGGCGAAGTGATGCAGGAAAGCGCGAATCTGGCGCTCAGTTTCGTGCGAGCCCGAGCCGAGCGGCTGGGCCTGAAGAAGGACTTCCTGGACACCGTGGATCTCCATGTCCACGTACCCGAAGGCGCCATTCCGAAAGACGGTCCCAGCGCGGGCATTTCCCTGGCCACCGCGCTGATCTCGGTGCTGACGGGCATCCCAGCGCGATCGGATATCGCCATGACCGGCGAGCTCACCCTGCGCGGCCGCGTCCTGCCCATCGGCGGCCTGAAGGAAAAACTGCTGGCTGCCCATCGTCTGGGTCGCAAAGCCGTGCTCATTCCCGCAGAAAACGCCCGGCACCTGGAAGAAATTCCCGCCGAGGTCCGCGAGCAGCTGAGTATTCATCTGGTCAGCCACATGGACGAAGTCATCCAGCTAGCCCTGCTGCGGATGCCCACGCCGTTGGTTGTTGATGCTGGCGCTCCAGCCGAAACCTCGATGCCAAACGACTTGACCAAGCTCACGACAACACTCACGCCCACGCCCACAGCGCCGCCACAATAGCTGCTAGCCTGGATTTATGCGTTTTCTATCCAGCCATGTCATCCATTTCTTCCTTATGGGCCTCGGCATTTCCGTGGTGCTGGGGATGATCACGCCGACGACCCGCCCTGAGCGCACGCGCATGAGCATCCTTAAACATCTCGGGGGCCTGGTGGGTATCGGCTTGGTGCTGGCGTGGGTGATGTACCTGCTGCCTCGGCACCCCGTCCGTTTTTAAACCATGTTGGAAGCCTCGCGCATCCGGGTGGAAGCCCTTCTCCTGTGGGTTCCCAAGCGGGCAGAGGCCTTGTGGAAGCTGCTGGCGCGACGCTTCCCACGCTTGGGCGCGGTGGGGCAATTCATCTGGGAAGTCGGCAAGAAATACAACCACGACGACTGTTTCAGCTACGCCGCCAGCTTATCCTTCTGGTTGATCGTCAGCCTTGTGCCCATGTCCACGCTGTTGTTCAAACTCTTGGGCCTCTTGCTGGGTTCGAAGGCCCATGGGAAGGCGCTGGTGACGGTGCTCTTCAGCCTCTTCCCCTATCTGCCCGTGGAATTCGTGCGGGACACCATTCAGAACAGCCAGAAGATCGGAACCTTGGGCTTTTCCTGGGCTGTGCTCATGGTGGGTGGCCTTTGGTGCGTGAACCAGCTCGATACCAGCCTTGCGCACGTATTCGGCATCCGTGTTCGCAAGCATCGCCAGACCCGGCGCTTTCACCTTGTGCGCCGGGCCGTCCTGGTGTTGGGCGCCGTGCTTCTGCTCGCCATCTTCATGGCCCTGCTCACTGGAAGCTTCCTTGGAAATCTCCTGGGTCTGCCCAAGGCTCTGCTGCTGCCGGTTCTGACCCCGCTCTTGGGGATGCTGGTGGTCACGATGATTCTTCAGCATCTGCCCCGCTGCCACGTCCGTTTCCGACATGCGTTTCTGGGAGCCTTCGTGTCCACCTTGCTTTGGTGGATTGCAAAAGGGATTTTCGCGATCTACCTGAGTCACACCCTCACGTTCGGCATCATGTATGGATCGTTGAGCAGCATCATCGCGGCCCTGATTTTTCTTTATTACAGTTGCGCGATCTTCCTGCTGGGCGCTGAAATCACGGCGGCCTTCTATCGCCATGAGACAGGCGCGTTTCAGGTCCCTTATGAACTCCGGAAAACTTGATCGTTCCACCCGGATTTTGCGATTGCTTGAGCCACGCTGGCTTCAGGCTTCAGACTTCAGGTTCGCATCACCGACAGCACAACCCAATGCGGAGCGATGCTTTGCCTGAGGCCTGCAGCCTGAGGCCTGAAGCCAATTTCATCTTGCCCAAATATAAGATTCGGGTTCACTCTTCGTCCCTGTCTCTTCCGGCTGGGGGGATGGTGAATCCTTGGGCCCGGTATTCATTGAGCTTGTTGCGAACCGTGCGCAATGCCACGCCTAAAAGTTGCGCGCACCGGGTCCTGTTTCCACCCACGGCAGCCAATGTCGACAGCAACCAGAATCGTTCCAGATCAGGCAGGGCCAAGCCGAGTGGCAGGGCCACCAGAGTGCCCAAGGGAGCATTGGCGATCGGCACTTTGGGATCTGCGAAAACAGCTTCCCGTTTTGGATCTGATATTTCTCCGCGCCTCAGAGAGAGCTGAGAGAGCTGAGACGGCTGCGGGTCGACCATAGGGCGGAAGGGTCGTTCTGGCGGGTCGAGGGGAATGCCCGCCAGCACGTTGGGCGGCAGCAGCCAGGCTAGATCATCTTTGGTGAGGACGGGCGCTTGGGTAAGCGCGGCGGCCCGCATCACGGCGCTTTCCAATTCCCGCACATTGCCTGGCCATTCATGCCGTGGGAGCGCCATGAGAAAACTTGGCGCCAAGCGGATGGCTGGGCGCGCATTGGTCCTTGAGAAATGCTCGGCCACGTGAGCGGCCAGCATTGGGAGGTCCTGCAACCGATCCCTTATGGGCGGGATCCGCACTGGCACAACGCTCAAGAAATAGCGAAGTTCTTCTTTGAAACGGCCGGCCTTGACTTCCGCCACCAGATCCCGGGTCGTCAGCGCAATCACGCGAATATCCCTCGCGGGGGTGCGCCCAGCCCCACGCTCAAGGCGATCCCGCAACCTGCGCAACAACCATTCCTGCTGCGTGCTATTCAGGGCACTCACTTCGTCCAGCAGCAAGGTCCCGCCATCGGCGCGGTAAAGCAGCGACACGGCGTCGTCATCGCCGTGAAGGCCATGAGGGTAAGGGCCAGACAACCCATTAGGATCACTGATGTCGGGGAAACCATCGGACGAGGAATCCCCCCCGCATCGTACGGTCACCCACGGGCCAGCCTTACGGTTTCCAGCTAGGTGGATGAGTCTTGCCAGCCGCTCCCCATCGGAGGATTGCTCGGCTTCGATGACCACATTGGCTCGGCTTTCGGCGGCCCGCCGTGCCCGATAAAGATTTTCGGCGTAGACCTTGTCCTGGGTGAGCAGCACCAATCCATCGCTCCATGTTTCGGCCTTGAGATGATCATCCCCTCGGATGGCGCGCCAGAGCGCAGCCACAAGGCTTTCGGGGCTGAATGGCTTTACGATTGAAGCGAACACTTGCGCCAGGTGGGGATGTTCGATGGGGTGGCCCACTGCGGGGGGCGTCAGCACATGGAGGATGGGCAAACCTGTGATGACCGAGCTCAGACGGCTGGTGAGCAGAAGACTATCGGAGGCTGCATCGGACAGGTTCCATTTGGCGCCTGACACCACCGCGTCGAAGGCTCCCGGACGCATCAGGTGCAAAGCCTCTTCCCCATTGCGAGCCTGTTCCACCACGAAGCCCGCTCGCTTCAAGCTGAACGCCATGCCGTCCCGAATGCCCGGTTCCTCATCAACTACCAACACGCGTAGAGAACTCGCCATGGCTTCTGTTGCCCTTTCTGAACGACTCAAGGAGTGTTAGGCCGTTGCGACAAAATAACTTGGATATTGCGACGGCGGACCGGCACAAGGGGCCGTAACAAAATAACCAGAACTGCACAGGTTTTTTTATAACGGCCCCTAGGCACCATTGTCCCGGAATCACTTGCCTTTAGGAAGTTTTTACCTGTCGCTTCATGAACCGCTTCGGTCCAGGATGAGTCGGAATTTCCCCACGGAGTGGATCACCATGACGGCCGATGAGCAGGTAGAGTTGACGCCGGCTGACACCGAGCCTGCGGGCAGCTTCTACCCGATTCCCAAAACTCCGGCGCAGGGCGCGATGCAGCAGCACCCGTTCGAGCTGATGAAGATGGGTGGCTAGATCCTCGGCATCGAGTTCCCTCATTTCAGCTATAGAAGCCTCCGATGTGTCTTCCAGTGGCTCCGGCAATTGCCCGAGCAGCTTCCAGCGCACCAGGCGATTCCTAAGCCCCCGGAGATTCCCCGGACAGGGCAAGGCGCCCAAGGCTCTCATCACCTGGTGCAGCGAACCCATGATGCCTTCTTCCTCCGCGAGGCTCGTCAGGCAGCTCCCGATGACGGACGGATCCTCATCCAGGCTTTCCAATCGCAGAACCAGGCAATGGCTTCCGGCATCGGAAACAACCTCCGCCTCTGGCGATAGATGGGAAGCAAAAATACCCCGTGGATTCTCCCCTAGCCAACGCAGCAGCCCAGGTGTATCCACTCGCTCCGCGTCATCAAAACACGCCACCTGCCGACGGTCCGCCAAGATTCGCGCCAGAGTGCTCACGCCGCTGCCCAGGGCACCAAATACCCAGATCGGCTCAGGCCTTGCCACCAGGGCTTCCAGGCCACTGCCCCAGCGGGCGTAACCTGGCAAGTGCTCCAGCGGAATCATGAGATCAACAGACCTCGTGCATCCAGCCGTGGGTGTCCGGCACCAGACCGTGCTGGATATTGAGCAGCGTGTCCCTCAATTTTGCCGCGATGGGTCCCGTTTCGCCACCGTTCACGAGCCAATCACCGTGCATGGATTTCACTCGGCTGATGGGCGTGATGACCGCGGCGGTGCCACAGGCAAAGGCTTCCGTCATGCGGCCTTCTTTCAGCGCGGCATCCCATTCATCCACAGTGATCTTGCGCTCTTCGGCGCCAAGGCCCAGCTCCGAAGCCAATTCAAGAATGCTGCGACGAGTGATGCCCGGCAGCAGCGTGCCCGTCAGTTCTGGGGTAACAACCACGGACCGACCGCCCTCGTTGTAGACGAAAAAGATGTTCATGCCGCCCATCTCCTCGATATTTGTGCGATGCACTGCATCCAGCCACACCACCTGATCACAGCCTTCGCCTTGAGCCTGTTTCTGGGCCAACAGGCTCGCCGCGTAGTTGCCTGCGCATTTCGCGAATCCCGTCCCGCCAGGCGCGGCCCGCACGTAGTCCTCGCTGATCCAAACCGTCACGGGCTTCACGCCGCCGGAAAAGTAGGCGCCAGTCGGAGAGGCGAAAAGCACGAAGAGATATTCATGGGAAGGCTTCACGCCCAGCGCGGCATCGGTCGCGATCATCAAAGGCCTTAGGTAAAGGCTTTCTCCGATGGCCGTGGGCACCCAGGCCTTGTCTTCGCGGATAAGCGCATCCGCGGCTTCCACAAAAATATCTTCGGGCAGCGGTGGCATGGCCAGCCGTTCCGCACTGCGCATGAACCGCTGGGCATTGGCGAAGGGGCGGAAAGTTTTCACGCCTCCGTCCGGCTGGCTATAGGCCTTGAATCCTTCAAAGATCGCCTGACCGTAGTGCAGCACCGACGAGGCTGGATCCATCATCAACGGCCCATAGGGCTGCAACAGGCCACGCTCCCAGCCGTCTTTCTCGGTGTAACGCACCGTCACCATATGCTCGGAGAAGACTTTCCCGAAACCAGGACTGGCCATGCGGGCTTTGCGTTCCATATCGGAAACGCGGTGCTCGGCAGGATGGACGTCAATATAGGACAACACGGAGAGGGCCACGAGGACTCCTGTTCAAATAACCGCCGACAAAAGCACCGCCAGAAGACGCGAGAACCGCTGGATGGACTCTCGGGTGGGGGTGGGGCACATAACCTCTTCAGCATGGCCGATCCCATCAAAAATTTCATGCCCTCTCGGCAAAAGAGCAGTCCGTCACAGATCCAGCAGCCCCGCCACTTCGAAGCGAAGTTCCGGGATGCCTGTTCCTTTGGCGGCGCTGACCCAGGCCATATCGCCAGGCAGGATGCTCAGGATCGCCGCGACATCTTTGCGCTGCTTGAGGGCCTTGCTGGGTTTGACCTGGTCGGCCTTGGTCGCCACGATGCGAAAGGGCAGATCCATGGACCGGAGCCAATCCAGCGTCTGAAGGTCCAGTTTGGTGGGACCGACCTCCGCATCCACCAGCACGAAGACCATCCGCAACGTTTTGCGCCCCGTCAGATAGCCGCTGATCATCTGCTCCCAACCCGCGCGTTCCTTGGCTGGACCCGTGGCAAATCCGTAGCCCGGCAGATCCACGATCCAGCGGTCTTTCCCCGTGAGAAAAACATTGATGAGCCGTGTGCGCCCAGGCGTCTTGGACACACGCGCCAGCTGCTTGTGATTCGTCAGGGCGTTAAGCAGCGAAGACTTTCCCACATTGGAGCGCCCGATGAAAGCCACCTCCGCGTGGCAGACACCGAGCTGCTTCATGTCAGAAGCGGAAATGAGAAAGCGAGCATCGAAAAGGGGTTGGGCCACCATTCGACCGTAGCATGGCGTAGGGAGAATAGGGCCGCATCCGCGCAGCGGATGGCGGGGTCACAGACCCGAGGGCCAGAGGCCCGAGCTACGGTCAGTCTTCAGATTGAAGTTCGCGGAACGCCGCAGCTAGTGGATCAACGTCCAGCCGCCCTTGAGCGGCTTCCAGGGTCAGCCATTCAAGACGATCAGGGGCATCTTGAATGGAAAATCCATGCGCATCCAGGAAAACAAGTGCAGCGGCAAGGGCCACCCTCTTGTTGCCATCCACGAAGGGATGGTTACGAACGAGATGTATCAGCAAAACCGCAGCAAGGTCTGCAAGGTCTCCACCGCTGTAAAACCAATGGTTGAGTGGCGCTTGCACGGCGGAGATCAACCCACCAGGATCCCTGACCCCGGGCAACCCTCCATAGGCCTCCAATACCGCCGCATGAAGATCCATGACTTCCTCGGGTTCTAAAAAACGCGGTTCCCGCATTATTTCGACAGCCGCTTGAGCACCTCGCCATGACGTGCGAGCACTCGATCCTTCGCCGACTCAAAGTTCCGAACCGGGGAGGAAGCCGACGCCACCACAAGGCCGTGGCCCGTGGAATACACCACCACCGGCTCGTTGGCGCTCAGACCTGCAAGGTCCATCAGGGGCTTGTCGAGGATCAGGGCGTAGCTGTTGCCGACCTTGGTGAGCTTTTTCTGGAGCATGGCGACCTCATCGAACATTGTAATAACATTCTGGGTGACGCGCCAGTGGCCGCGCATAGCGCTCCTCCGTACCCTTGGACCGAGATTCCGCAAGAAGCTCAGGCATCACAGCCTAGATCTCGGAATCAGACCACCACCGTGCTTGCGGGTGCGGGCTGATCGAAAGCCAGCCTGCCGTGATCAAGACCCAGCACGCGCTTGCGCATTTTCTGGATGAGGCTGCGGTCATGTGTGGCGACCAGAACCGTCGTTCCTTGAACATTGATGCGCTCGAAAAGCGCCATGATTTCTGCGGCGAGATCGGGATCGAGATTGCCCGTGGGCTCATCCGCCAACAGGACCAGCGGGTCGTTCACCAGGGCGCGCGCGATGGCCACGCGCTGCTGCTCGCCGCCTGAAAGCTGCAAGGGATAGCTGCTCAATTTGTGTTGAAGACCCACCAGTTTGAGTGCGCGGAAAGTACGCTGTTTCTGCTCGATGAATGGCACCCCCAGGATGCGCAACACGAAGGCCACGTTCTCGAAGATCGTCATGGTGCGGATGAGCTTGAAATCCTGGAACACAACTCCCAACTTACGCCGCAGGTAGGGGATCTCCTTAGTGGGCATGGAGGCCAGCCGATGCCCCGCCACCATAATCTCGCCCGTGCTGGGCACCTGCTCCCGGAGGATCAGTTTAAGGAGCGTGGATTTACCCGCACCCGAAGGGCCGGTGAGGAAGATGAACTCACCGGGTTCGATGGCGAAGCTCACATCCGACAGCGCGATGTGGATGCGATCGTACTGCTTGCTGACGTGGGTGAGTGTGATCATTGAATAAGATTTAACCGCGAAATACGCGAATGTTCGCGAAAGAGCCTTTCCTTCGCGTATTTTCGCGTCTTTCGCGGTTCCAGATCCTTAGACCCGCTCCACCAGCATGGCCACGCCTTGACCACCGCCCACGCAGAGCGCTGCGAGGCCGAGCTTCTTGTTTTCGTCCTGCAGGATGTGCAGCAGCGTGACCAGAATACGCGTTCCGCTGGCACCGATGGGATGGCCGAGGGCGATGGCGCCGCCTCGTAAATTTACCTTGGATTGATCCAGTTCCGGCAGGTCGTGGAG
>JANOLT010000111.1:0-3966 GCA_031419915.1 Holophagaceae bacterium | reverse complement strand
GATTGCGCAAGCGAGCCTTGGTGCCATTGATGGTCCAGGTCTTGCCATCCTTGGTTCCCACGAAATTCCGATGATCGTGCTTCACCAGCACGGTGCCGTCGGCATTCCTGGTCCAGGAGATCACCACCACGCCATTCCAGGTCCATCCGTGGGGGCCCGTGCAGCTGTTGAAGGTCCAGGTCACAGAGGACGCCGTGACATTGCTGACCGTCACGCAGGCCGGATGATTGGGCTGCACCATGCTGAGGGCTTCACCGGCCGGGACAGGGCCAGAGCCATCCATCTCCCCAGCCTGATTGGCCTCGGTGGTGTCAAAGGGGACGCTCAGAGCAGCAGCCGTATCGCCGTCCATCTTTGAATTGGCCGGGGGTACGGTGGGGATATTGTTGCTTGGCCCTCCACAGGCCAGAAGTCCAGCCAGGGCAAGAGGGGCTAGTGTGATTAGCCAAGTTCGCATTTGATCCTCCTTATGGGATGTCCTACTGACCCGCTGGAACCCAAAGGCGTTTAGGGCCGGTACAAAATAATTTACAGGATGAACGCATGGCCCATTATTACCCGGCCAGTTCCTTCTTCAGCAACTCCTGGAAAGCCTCTGCGGCGTGGCTTAAGGGGCGCTCGTCCACGCTCAACAGGTAGATCTTCCGCTCCAGCTGTAGCTCTTTCACTGGGATCTCTTTAAGGACGCCGGTCCTCAGGTCCTGATCCACGCAAACCCTCGGCAGGAACGCCACGCCCAAGCCCGACTGCACCATGCGCCGGATGCTTTCCACCGTGGGCATTTCGATATCCATGTTCAGGTGGGTTTGTTGTTGCTGGAAGGCCTTCATCACCGCGTCCCGGTAGGGTGACGCCACGTTGTGCGCCACGAATGTTTCCGCTTCCAGATCCTTGATGAAAAGCATCTTTTTCTTGGCCAGTCGATGCTCCGGCGCCACGACGCAGGAAAGGTGATCCACGTAAAGCACCTGGGATTGGAATCGCTGATCCCCCGTGATGTAACTCACCACGCCGAAATCCACATCGCCCGCCAGCAACAGATCCGGCACTTCGCGGGACCTGCTGCGCTGCACGACCAGCTTCACTTTGGGATAGGCGTGGCGGTAGCGGATCAGATGCGGCAGCAGGTACAGGATCATGCTTTCGTTGGCACCAATGACCAGGCGCCCCGACGCTTTGTTCCGCAACTCGCCAAGCTGTGTGAGGAGTTCGCGTTGCAGATTCTCCTGGCGGCGCGCAGCCTCGAACACCACCCGCCCAGCGTCCGTCAGCGCCAACTCCCGCCCGCTACGGTCAATGAGCGTCTCGCCCAACTCTGTTTCCAACCGCTGGATGGCCTGCGTGATGGCGGGTTGCGTCCGTCCCAATTTTTCCGCCGCGCGCGTGAAGCTCTTCTCCTCCATCACCACAAGGAAAACGTTCAGCAGCGGTTTCTTCGTCAGCATGGGACACCGATCCTTCGAAGCATCAGGGCCGTCGCGGCCGTGCAACTTGGGGATTGTAACGGCCCCTAATGATTGTGATCGCCAATTCCGGGCCCGATGGAAAAACGAAATGCAAAAGCCAAGCTAAGCTGTACCAACCCTGGATGTCCTGATGCTCCTTCCCCTTGGCCTTGGAAGACAATGAATAATTCACCACAGACACGCCCACCGAGCCTGATGCGCTCGGCGGCCGTCGTCTCCGCGATGACCTTGCTGAGCCGTTTGACAGGTCTCGCACAGACCTATTTTCTTTCACATTATTTGGGTGCCGGCGCTGCGGCGGATGCCTACTCCGTGGCCTTCCGCCTGCCTAATCTGCTGCGCCGTTTCACCGCCGAAGGCACCATGACCGCAGCCTTCCTGCCCACGCTTACGGAGCTGGAGGCCAAGGAAGGCGAAGCCGCCACCCGCGCCACCGCCGCGCGTTTCCTGGGCACGTTGCTGACCTTGCTTTCGGTGCTGGTGCTGGTGGTGATGCTGGCCATGAGCCTCATCGCGGGCCTGATGGTGGTCGGACGCCTTGCCACCGACGTATCTTTCGGAGAGAAACTCGCGTTGCTGGGCCGTGTACTTTCGGGCTCGTTGCCGCCGCCTCCAGAGATGGCGCTGGCGGTGCGCCTGGGCCGCATCATGTTTCCCTATCTGGCACTGGTGAGCCTGACCGCCGGACTGGGTGGCCTGCTAAATCTGCGAGGACGCTTCGCGCTGGCTTCGGCGGTTTCGATTTTTTGGAACCTGGCCTTTATCGCCTTCGGATGGGCCGCAATTCTCGTCGGCCGCAGCCATGGGTGGACCAGCCCCGATCACATCGCCACCATCTGCGCGGTCGCCGTGCTCGTGGGCGGCATCGTGCAGTTGGCGATCATCGTTCCCGCGAGCCTGGCCTTGGGTTTCACCGTGCGGCCGGGCCTTCACTTCAAGGATCCTTGGGTGCGTCTGGCCCTGCGGCGCATGGGGCCGGGGCTTGTGGCCGCGGGCGTCTACCCCATCAACACCTATATCTCCGCGATGCTCGCTTCGAATCTGAAAGTGGGAGCGCAAATCGTCCTCTACAACGCCAACATGATGGGCGAGATGGTGCTGGGACTCTTCGCCATGAGCCTGGCCACCGCGAGCCTTCCCGCCCTAAGTAGGCAGGCGGAAGCCAAAGACTGGGACGGGATGCGGAGCAATCTGACCGAGGCCCTTGGTGCCACGGGACTCTTCGTTATTCCCGCGAGCATCGGTCTGGCGGTGCTGGCCCATCCCATCTCAGATCTCATTTTCCGCACGGGCGCTTACGACACTGCCGCCGCGAGCTGGACCGCCACCACCATCGCCTTCCAGTGCGTAGGCCTGCTCTTCGTAGCCACCAGCCGCATCGGCACCCAGGCGCTTTACGCGCTGAAGGACTACCGTGGCCCCGTGGTGATCGCGGTGCTTTCCATGGTGCTGAACGTGCTACTGAGCCTGCTCTGGCTGCACCCCCTGGGCACCGGTGGCCTGGCGCTGGCCAACGGCGTAGCAAGCCTCGCGGGGCTCATCTTCCTGGTGTTTCGATTGAAGCCGCGACTGCCGCAGATGCCCGCAGTACCTGTGCTCAAGACCTGGCTGATCTCCGTTTTGGGCGCCACGCTCATGGGCCTGCTGGCCTGGCAGGGCGCCGCCTGGCTGGGTCTGGACCAGCCCCTGCACCGCATCTCCCTGGCTCTGCGCCTACTGCCCTTCATCGTGCTGTGCGCCGTGATTTATGGCGGGATGATGTTGGTGCTCGGGCATCCCCAGGCCAGATCCATTGGACGAAAACTCGTTTCGCGGATCAAGCGCTGAACGACTGCCGGGGTATGGGTTTCTGCTTTACTTGATGACAAAAGCCACAGAGTAAAAAAAGGCCGCAGATTTCGCAGATGACGCAGATTGCCAGTTGGTCGCTACCTCCGAAGGGGGATCAATCATCCTTCCGCTCCGCATGGGCCAACTGGTTTTCAGGGCGGCGGCGGCCTCGCGCCTTTGGTGCGGAAGCGCCGCCGCCCCGAAAACCCGCACGACGGAGTCGCGCGGCCCCGGCGAAGCCGGGGCGGCCCATGCTCCATATAAGCGCGATTCAATCGCTTCTCCGCCACTAGCGTTTTCCATCTGCGTCATCTGCGAAATCTGCGGCTATTTTTTCTTCACTCAAATGACGCAGGCAGCGCTCCTTGCGCTTGAGGTCGAGGCTGTAGACGAAGTCCTGGTAGGCCGTTGCGGGATCGGTGATGGTCCATCCCATGCCCTTGAAAAGTTGAATGGCATCATAGAGAAAAAGAGCGTTATGAGGTTGTGGTGCAACAGCATCACCTGATGGATATCCCGTCCGAAGAGTCGGCGGGAAGGATCCCGGTAGGCTTCGGCCCGCTGGCGAAGATGGGCCAGATAGGTGCTTCGGAAGGGCGTTAGATCTGCGTCGGGATGTTTGGTCAGGATCAGCACCATTTCGGCGGCGCCCAGGAGGAAATGGCGGAAG
>JANOLT010000110.1:0-3007 GCA_031419915.1 Holophagaceae bacterium | reverse complement strand
TACAGGGCCAGCATGTCCCCGACTTCAAGCGTCTGCTCACCCTGGCCATAGGGCGTGCCCGCCAGCATCGCCAGGGGCAGACCGTGGGAGCCCAATTCTGCTTCGCTGCCATTTGACCTCAGCAGCAGGCCTGGATTGTGGCCGGCGTTGGTGAATTGAATGGTCCCAGTGGCTGGATCAAGCAGCAGGAAAAAGGCCGTGATGAAGCGGTTCTTGGCGGTATGCAAGGCAAGAGCGATCGAGATGCGCGAGGCCAGTTCGGATGGGGGAAGCATGATTTCCGCCCAGGCGTTCATGTAAGCCGTGAAGGCCGCCATCATCAGGCCCGGTCCCATACCCTTTCCACTCACATCGGCAATGGCCACATAAATCTTGCCGTCGGGCCTCGGCCAGTAGCCGTAGAGGTCTCCCGAAACCTGTCGGGAGGCTTCGTTGGAACCATAGAGTTCCCAGCCGGTCACAGTGGGATCCCCATCGGGCAGCAGCTTCTGCTGGATCTGGCGGGCCATGGCCATCTCCTGGTCCATGGCCTTCTTTTTTTGCACTTCTTCCAACAGCCGGGCAGTGCGGATCTTGGCGGCGGCGATGTGGGCAAGGGCCGTCACCAGGCGCAGATCATCCTCGGTGAAGGGCTCGCGATACGCTTTGGCGTCCATGTAGATCAGGCCGATGACTTGGCCTTCATGCTCAAGGGGCGTGATCATGATGGTGGCTATGCCACTGCGCACGATACTCGCCGCAGCGGCCGTTCGGGGATCGTTGAAGGCGTTGTTCACGAGCAACGCCTCGCGGCGTTCCATGGCCGCGTCCACCAAGGTCTGGCTCAAATTGATGGGCTTGCCCTGAAGGAACTCATTGGTACGCACCACCACGGGCACAAGCTCACCGGTCGAATCCTTGAGCATCACCACGCTGCGGTCCGGCTCGAAGAACTGAAAGAGGCGCTCCATCAGGTGGTCCAGCAGAATTTCTGTCGCCACGTCCTGTACCAATTCCAAGGTGAGGTCACTCACCATCGCCAGGGCATCGAGCCATCGTTTCGCCTGATTCTCTGGGCGCGCGGTGCTATAGGAACCGCTGCGCAGCTCCGCCGCCCGGAACACCATGGTGCCGCTGGAGATCTCCTCCTTGGGGGACTTCTCGATCTGGACCGCCGACATGATGGCGATGCCCGTGGGCTCATCCCCTAGGCTCAGGCTGACGGTGCCGAGCACCAACTGATCACCGGACTTCAGTGGGTGGATGCCCTGAAGTCGCACTCCGTTCACCATGGTCCCGTTCAGAGACCCCAAATCCTCGATCGTGGCCTTGCCGTTCTGGAATTCCAGCCGCGCATGATGCCGGGACAAACTGGGGTCCTCAATGACGACCTCATTTTGTGCGGACCGGCCAAGGCGCCAAGAAAGCGGCTCGGGACCCAGCATTCGCGGGGCCTGACCAGGGATATGGAGAAGGAAGCGGCTCATGAGTGTGGTAACACCGATCATGCTAGCAGCGGTTTCTCTGATTTTTCCATTTTCCTTCTAAGACCCATGGAACCGGAGGATGAACCTGGATCCTGGCACCATGAGAAACTTCCCCACTTCTGGAGTTCCCATGAACATCTTCACTTGTGCGCTTTGGATCATGGCCGCGCCGCTCTTGTTGGTCGCCCAACCACCCCGTACGCTGCCTACGCTCCGTACGCTGCGCGTGGATTACGTGCATCAGGGCACCGCCATTGCCGAATCCTTTGGGTTGGACCGCGTGGTGCTGGAGCCCCTGCCCTGGCCAGGAAATCCCGCCAGGCCCGTGGATGATTCCAATCTCGGCAAATTCAAATTCGAAGTACGGGACGCCACGACGAAAGACCTGCTCTATTCCCGTGGCTTCGCCAGCATCTTCGGAGAGTGGCAGGACACGCCTGAAGCGGCCAAGCGTGCCCGCGCCTTTTCGGAATCCTTCCGGTTTCCAAAGCCCGAGGCCCCGGTGGAAATCCACCTGTTCCGCCGCGCCGAGGACAACGGATGGAAAGAAGTCTGGACCCTGAATATTGATCCCAACGCTCAGGACGTGGATAGCTCCACGCCGCCAAACGCTGGCGGTCGGGTGGCGATTCAAAAGAGTGGCGATCCATCTTCGAAAGTGGATCTGCTGATTCTCGGGGATGGCTACACCGCCGCCGAGCGACCCAAGTTCATCAAGGATGCAAAACGGCTGGCAGCCCTGCTTTTCGCCGTTTCGCCCTACAAGGAACACAAGGCCGATTTCAATGTGTGGGGCCTCTGCCCGCCCTCCATTGAAAGCGGCATCTCACGGCCCAGCACCGGCACCCACAAGCGCACCCCCATCGGAACCAGCTACGACGCATTCGGCAGTGAACGCTACATCCTTACCACCGACAATCGCGCCTTCAGGGATTTCGCCTCCCAAGCCCCCTATGACTTCGTTGAAATTCTAGTAAATGGTCGCACCTATGGCGGCGGCGGTATCCATCAGCTTTACGGCACCGTCGCCAGCGACAACGCCTTTTCGCCCTACATTTTCGTACATGAATTCGGTCATCATCTGGCGGGGTTGGCCGATGAGTACTACACCAGCGACTCCGTGCTGGAAACTGGAAAACCGCGGAGTGAGCCCTGGGAACCCAATGTCACCGCTGATCCAAAGCATCCGAAATGGATGGCGTTGGTGAGCCCGGGCATTGCGCTTCCCACGCCCTGGAAGAAATCCGAGTTCGAAGCCTTCAGCCACGGAATCCAGGCAGAACGCCGCGCCATCCGCTCAGCGAAAAAGCCTGAAAGCATGATGGAAGATCTTTTCCGCCGGGAGCGCGAGCACGAAACGAGGCTGCTCGGCACCGACACCCACAGCGGCAAAGTGGGCTCCTTCGAGGGCGCCAATTACGAGGCCACGGGCTACTACCGCAGCCAGGAGGACTGCATCATGTTCACCCGCGATGAAGTGGGTTTCTGCGCCGCCTGCCGCCACGCCATCGAGGGCGTCATCTCCCAGTACGCGGGCCATT
>JANOLT010000109.1:0-3302 GCA_031419915.1 Holophagaceae bacterium | reverse complement strand
CGAAAAAGTGGACATCATCGCCACCCCCGTAAGCCCAGGTGTAGCCTTCCCTATCGGCGATAAAACGCTGGATCCCATGGCCATGTACCTGGCTGACGCCTACACTGTGACCACCCCGCTGGCCGCCCTGCCCTGCCTCTCCTTGCCTGGTGGCTTCTCCAATGGCTTGCCCGTGGGCGTGCAGATCATCGGACCATCCCTTTCGGACGTGAACCTCTTGGAAACAGCTCACGCATTCCAGCAGATCACCGACCATCACCTTCAAACCCCGCCGAACTTGAATTGAGGAGTAAGTCATGGCTTTTGATGTCGTCATGCCCCAAATGGGTGAATCCATCGCCGAAGCCACCATCCTGAAATGGCATCGCAAGGTTGGCGAACAAATCGGCAAGGATGAAACGCTCTACGAAATCAGCACCGACAAAGTGGATGCTGAAATCCCGTCACCCATTCAAGGCACACTGCTTGAAATCCTTGTGGATGTGAACATCACCGTGCCCGTAGGCAGCGTGGTGGCGCGCCTTGGCGATGCATCGGAACTAGGTCGTGGCGGATCGACAACAGCTGCTGCCCCAGCTTCAACGCCTGCTTCCGCAATCGTTACTCCAGTGGCCGCTCCGGTTCATCCAATGAGTACTGACGATGATGACAACAGCCTCGAAAACCGGCTGCGTACCAAGTCATCACCGCTGGTCCGGGAGATGGCCAAGCAGCACGGAGTGGATCTATCCCAGGTACACGGCACGGGGCAACAGGGCCGTGTGACCAAGGAAGATGTGGATGCTTTCCTGGCCAAGCGTGGCTCGGCATCATCAGCCGCTTCTCCCGCGCCGACTTCAGGCGAAATGCCCAAGATGGCCGCCACCCACGATCCCAGCGCCCCCACCATGGGCGCCGTTCCGGGGCTTGCGGTGCCTCCTGCGCCCCACGTTCCGGCCTTTGGCGCTGGCGAACGCGTGAAGGTCGAGCCCATGAGCCGCATGCGAAAAATTATCGCGGACAACATGGTGAACTCGAAACTGCGTGTGAGCCCTCATGTTTACACGGTCTTCGAAATGGACATGAGCAATGTGGCGCGCCTCAGGGCCAAGCATCGTGGGGCCTTCGAAGAATCCTACGGTACCAAACTGAGCTTCATGCCCTTCATCATGAAGGCCGTCATCAAGGGTCTTCAATCCTTCCCTGTGGTGAACGCCTCGGTGGATGGCGACAACATCATCTACCGACAGGACATCAATCTGGGCATCGCCGTATCCCTGGACTGGGGCCTCATCGTGCCGGTCATCAAGCACGCGGACAGCCTGAATCTGGGCGGCCTGGCGCGATCACTGAATGACCTGGCGGAGCGTGCCCGCACCAAGAAACTCATCCCTGACGAAATTTCCGGTGGCACCTTCACCATCACGAACCCTGGCGTCTTCGGCGACATCTTCGGCCTGCCCATCATCAATCAGCCCCAAGTCGCCATCCAATCCATCGGCGGCATCGTGAAGCGCCCGGTGGTGGTGACGGATGAGAACGGCAACGATGCCATCGCCATCCGGCAAATGATGTACTCAGGCCTCAGCTTCGATCACCGCATCGTGGATGGAGCCGTGGCCGACCAGTTCATGAGCGTCATCAAAAAGGAACTGGAGACCGGGGCCTTCGGCCTGGAATAAGGCCGTTCAGTACGTGGGTCCACTCTCACGGATTCGTTCACGGAATGTCGCGTATTCACCCTCGAAGTAGAGGGGGATGCTGCCCGTCGGTCCGTTGCGGTGTTTGGCGACGATCAGCTCGGCCTCATTCTCGGGTTCTTCGTTTGCCGGGCCCGGATTTGTGCGCCGATGGATGAACGCGACCATGTCCGCGTCTTGCTCCAGAGCGCCAGAGTCACGGAGATCCGATAATTGCGGGCGACCGCCTGTCCGGTGCTCCACTTCTCGATTGAGCTGGGAGAGCACCACCACGGGTATACCGTGATCTTTGGCCAGCAACTTGAGTCCGCGGGAAATTTCACCGATACGCACCGCCTCATTTTGTTTGGCCGCCCGGGAACTATCAGGACTGCTCAGCAGTTGCAGGTAATCGATGATGACTAGGTCCAATTTCTGATTCGCCTGGCTGAGGTGCCTATCCACCATGGAAATGATCTGTGGCACGGTGATACTGGCGTAATCATTGATGAAAACGGGGAGTGCAAGGAGTTCCCTTCGTGCCTCTTCCAGGTGGTGGCGGTCCTGATCGCTGAAGCTCCCAGCTTCAACGCGTTTCATGTTCACGCGCGCTTTCGCCGCGAGAAGCCGCAGGAAGACTTCCTCCGCAGACATCTCAAGCGAGAAGAACGCGACATGGGCGTTTTGCTTCATGGCTGCTCGTAACATCCAATTGAGAGCGAGAGCCGTCTTGCCAACCCCAGGTCTGGCGGCAAGGATCACGAGATTACCTGGGCGCAGTCCTTGGGTAAGGTCATCAAACCGTTCGAATCCCATGCGGAGCCCGGCCGATCCCCGGCCTTCCAACCGCTCCAACAGAGCCGGCATGGCCTCGGCTTCCACGGCGGCAATGTGCTCCAGGCCCTTCCTACGCTGATCTCCTTGAGCAAGCCGAAAGAGATCCTGCGCGGATTGTTCGATAAGGGTTTCGGGGGGCGCTTCTTCCGCGGCGGCCTGACGGGCGAGCCCGGCTCCGATGCGGATCAGATCCCGCAACTTACGCTTGCGCTGGAGCAAATCAGCAAGGATCTGAGGGCGGCCCACTTCTTCGGCGCTGAGTAGTTCAACCAGGCCCGGAAATCCGCCAACTTTGCCGAGCGTGCCGTCCTGGTCCAGCACGTCTTTCAGGGTGAGGGCGTTGACCTCCAGCCGCGCTTCGATCAGTGAGCGAAGGCCCCGGAATACCGCGCGATGGGCGGGATGGACAAAGTCCTCTTCGTGCAGCTGAAAAACAATATCAGCCGCATCTTTTTCAGCGCCTGGCGCACAGCAAGTGGCCAGGAGGGAGCGCTCCGCGTCCACGTCCTCCGGAAGCTGGTCCGGAAGCCAGTCCATAGCCATCAAAGACCCGGAGGAACGTAGCCGCCACCATTCACGTCCACGAATATCGGGTTCGTGATGGCTATCGGGTACATGCCTTTCTGGACCTTAGACCAGGGTGTGCCAGCGCGATAAGGCCCGGTCTGGCTGAGAAGAACGCCGGCTTCCACCACGATCCAGGCATCCTTTATCGTGGGCAGAGTCAAAGGAACTAAAGTGCTGCGCTGACGGAAGTCGCTACCTGGGGTGAAAGTACTGGGATTAAGGGTCTGGACCACTAGACCG
>JANOLT010000108.1:0-1825 GCA_031419915.1 Holophagaceae bacterium | reverse complement strand
CCAATCATTCCGCCGCGAGGATGTGGGGTGGAACCGTCGAGGAGATGATCGGTCGTTCCGCGCTTAGCCTGGTGGTAGAAGAGTACCGCGTGAAAGTCGCGGAAATGGTGCGCTCGGGCCAGAACACGCCCTATGAAATCTCTGCTTTGCGCAAAGACGGAACTCGTTTTCCCGCGGAAGTTTCTGGGAAATCCGTGTTGTACCTTGGCCGGCTCGTGCGAGTCGCCTCCATTCGGGATCTCACGGAACAAAGACGATCCGAGGAAGCCCTTCGCGAGAGCGAGGAACGCTACGCACTTGTATCCCAAGGCTCCAATGAAGGCATGTGGGATGTGGACCTTCAATCCGGAGTGGTCTACTTTTCTGACCGGATGAGATCCATCGTTGGTTTGCCCACTGGAACGCCTACCCCGGATTATGGCTTTTGGGGTAAATGGGCCCATCCAGACGATCAGGAATCCATCAATCAGGCTGTCTACGCGCACATCAAGCATCACCAACTCTTTGACGTTGAGTTTCGTATAAAGATGCCCAATGGCGAATACCGGTGGTTCCGCTCCCGCGGTCAGGCCATCTGGAATGCGGAAGGCTGGGCAACGCGCATGGCGGGCTCCATGAGTGATGTTACATCCCGCAAACTGGCGGAAAAGGAATTGCTGGCCGCCAAGGAGGCTGCGGAGGCAGGGTCGCGCGCCAAGAGTGAATTCCTGGCGGTGATGAGTCACGAGATCCGAACGCCCATGAACGCTATCATCGGCATGAACTATCTGCTCCAGCAAACGAGTCTGGATGAAGACCAGGCGGACTTGGCCCAAACCGTGGGCAGCTCAGCCCAAAGCCTGATGTCCTTGATCAACGACATTCTTGATATCTCGAAGATCGAGGCCGGCCAGATGGAGCTGGAGGAGATGCCCTTTGATGTGCGTAAGGTAGGCGTCGAAGTTAGGAACCTTTTCATGTCTCAGGCCGCGCAAAAGGGCTTGGCTTTCTCGGTGGATCTCGATGAGGCCATGCCACCCCTTATGGTGAGCGATCCCCAGCGGCTTCGCCAAGTGCTGGTGAACCTGGTCGGGAATGCCTTGAAATTCACCGAGCGCGGAGCTGTCAGGTTGCACATGGGCTTTAATCCCGTGACCCATCGTCTGGAAGCCATGGTAGAGGACACGGGCATCGGGATTCACAAAGAAAAGATCGAGAAACTCTTCGATAAATTCACCCAAGCTGATACGTCCATCACGCGACGTTTCGGTGGATCAGGTCTGGGACTCGCCATCTCAAAAAACCTGCTGGAGTTGATGGGTGGAACCATCCGCGTGGAGAGCGCCCACCTAGAAGGCTCAGTCTTCCGCCTATCAATTCCCTGGCGCTCGCCAGTGGACAACCAATGAAGCACCGCGCTCAAAGTCCAAGTGTTTCTGGCGACCTACAGTCAGTCTACGTCGGCCTTTAGCCGAAATAAGACCCGCTGCCCATGCGGGGCATCACGTGGGCTGAAAGTGGCTGAGATCAAGCCTGGACACAACAGCCCCAATCATCCACAAAAAATGGAACCACAGATGAACACTGATGCACACGGATTCAGCATGTGCCAGCTTCGCTGTTGGAATTCAGGCGGCCCGGCGACGGCCCCACGCAATAGTGTGATCCGCGCCGGGCCGCCTGAATTTGCGGGCTTTATAGCCCGCGGGCGCTCCGCGCCCCCGCGAAGCGATTTGGGACAGAGGTCAACTAAAGTAGAAACAGCGTTTCCCCACGGCTTGTTCGTGGATCAGTGTTCATCAGTGTTCATCTGTGGTTTCAACCCAATCTGGGTGGGCACGTCGGC
>JANOLT010000107.1:0-3044 GCA_031419915.1 Holophagaceae bacterium | reverse complement strand
GCGGAACAGCTCGCGATTTCAGCTTCGTCAAAGAGGCTCATCATGCCGAGATCAGGGCCAGATCCTTTGGACGCGCTTTCGATGGCCGATGGCAGGCCAGCGAGTAACGCGGCCCGATGGGATTCCAGGCTGTCGAAGGCCCCGGCTTTGATGAGAGATTCCCAGACCCGGCGATTAGCCTTGGACAAGTCGGTGGCTTTCAGCGCGTGGAAGAAATCCTTGAAACCACCCTCCACCTTTCGGGCTTCCAGAATGGCCTGGAGCGCGGCTTCACCGAGCCCCTTCACCGCCGCGAAGCCGAAGCGGATCTGTTTGTCGCCCGTCACCGTGAAGTCCAGGCCTGACGCGTTGATGTCCGGCCCCAACACCTCGATGCCCTTTTCGCGGCAGTTCTGGATGTACTTCACCACGTCGTCCGTGCGACCACTCTTGGTGCTGAGGAGCCCCGCCATGAATTCCGTGGGATGGTTCGCTTTCAGGTAGGCGGTTTCATAGGCCACCATCGCGTAGGCCGCGCTGTGACTCTTGTTGAAGCCGTAGCCCGCGAAATACTCGATGAGGTCGAAGATCTCTCCCACCTTTCTTTCATCAAAGCCGCGCGCTACACCCTGCTCCGTGAACTTGGATTTCTCCTTTTGCATCTTGACGAGATCCTTCTTGCCCATGGCCCGGCGCAGCACATCCGCTTCGCCCAAGGAATAGCCCGCGATGGCGCTTGCGATCTGCATGACCTGTTCCTGATACAGGATCACGCCGAAGGTGGGTGAAAGGATGGGCTCCAGCACCGGAAACTGGTAGGTCACGGGCTCATGTCCGTGACGCCGCTTCACGTAGGTTTCGCCCATGCCCGCACCCAAAGGGCCAGGGCGGAAAAGCGCGTTCAGCGCGATGAGATCATCAAAGCGATCGGGCCCCAACTGACGCAGCAACTGCTTCATGCCGCTGGATTCGAACTGGAAGATGCCGTCGGTATCGCCGCTGGCGAACAGATCAAAGGTCTTCTTATCGTCAAAAGTGCGGAGGGCCTCCATGTCCACGGGTTTGCCGTGGCGGGCCTCCACATAGTTTTGGATCTTGGCGATCTGGGTCAGCGTTTCAAGGCCCAAAAAATCCATCTTCAGCAGGCCGGCCCGCTCGGCCTCCATCATGGTGTACTGCACCATCACCTTCTTGTCGCGGTCCATGCAAAGCGGCGCGAACTTGGTAAGGTCATCCGGCGCGATGATGACTCCCGCGGCGTGGACCCCGGTGTTGCGGGCCAAACCCTCAAGCCGCGCAGAGATATCGAGCACATTTTTGACTTCGGGATCCGTTTCATACATTTCCCGCAGCTTGTCGGATTTCTGAAGCGCCTCGGCCATGGTGATGGGTTTGCCCGGCTCCTGCGGTACGAGCTTGGTCAGGGTATTCGCCCAGTTGAAATCCTTCTCGAAAACCCGCGCCACGTCCTTGATGACCGCCTTCGTCTTGAGCTGATTGATGGTGATGATGTTGGAAACCCGGTCCTGGCCGTACTTTTCGGTGACGTAATCAATGACTTTCTGACGGCCATCCCGGCAGAAATCAATATCCACATCGGGCATGGAAGATCGCTCTGGATTGAGAAACCGTTCAAACAGCAGGTCGTACTGCATGGGATCAATGTCCGTGATCTTCATGGCCCAGGCCACGATGCTCCCCGCCGCCGAGCCGCGCCCCGGACCCACGGGAACGCCCATTTCACGGGCCTTGGCGATGAAATCCCACACCAGCAGGAAGTAGCCCGGATAGCCCATGTTCAGGATGGTGTTGATCTCGAATTCCAGGCGCTCCCGGTACTTTTCTTCGGAATATTTCAGCGCCCCCGCGGCCCAGAAAGGCCGACATTTCTGCACACGCAGCTCGAAATATTCTCGGGCAATTTGAACGAAATAGCTATCCAGCGTGTGGCCATTCGGAACCGGAAAGGATGGCGTCACGGGCTTGCGCGTGATGGGAAAGAGATCCACCTTGGCGGCGATTTCAAGGGTGCGCTCCAGGTATTCCGGGTGATCCGGAAACACCGCGCGCATCTCATCGGGTGTCTTCACGAAAAACTGGTCCGTGGCGAAGCGCATGCGCTTCTCCTTGGCCTTCGTGGTCTTGGTGCCGATGCAGAGCAGCGTGTCGTGAAGGTCCGAATCTTCGTGATTGAGATAGTGCGCGTCGTTGGTCGCCACCAACGGAATGCCCAGCTTTTTGGACAGCTCCATCTGATAGGGAATGATCTGCTTTTCCTTCTCGAACCCCTGATCCTGGATCTCCAGATAGAAGTCATCCCCAAAGATGTCCCGGAATTCCCGCGCCACGCGCTCCGCCTGATCTAGGCGATTTTGCAGAATGCGGGCCTGGACCTCTCCCCCCAGGCACGCGGTGAGCGCGATGAGACCCTCGCTGTGCTCCTTCAGAAGTTCCTTGTCAATGCGCGGTTTGTAATAGAACCCTTCGGTAAAGCCTTTGGACACGAGCTTGCTGAGGTTCGCGAATCCCACCGGATTCTTCGCCAGCAGCACCAAGTGGTAGCCCGCGTCGCGGCTGCCGCTGGGATCCACGCAATCTTCGAGACCCTCTTCCGAAGTGTCCGCGTTTTTCGCATCCAGCTTCCGGTCAAAGCGGGTGCGTGGGGCCACGTAGACCTCGCTCCCCAGGATCGGCTTCACCGCCCAGTTACCGTCCTTGTCCGCGGTTTTTTCGCAGGCATCATAGAGCCGCATCATGCCGAACATGTTTCCGTGATCCGTCACTGCGACCGATGGCATTCCCGAGGCCTGGCATTTCTTCACGAGCTCAGGAATGCGCGTGAGCCCATCCAGCAGGGAGTACTCGGTATGAAGGTGCAGATGGGCGAAGCTCATGGGTGATTATCCCGCCCTGACATGGCTTTGGTGAAGTTCCCGGCTTTCAGGCATAAGGAAAGCATCAGGTCCCAGGATGGTGTGAATTCAGTGCAGTCGCGGCGGGCCGAGAGGAATTTCACGGCCATTCGCGAAATATCTCAATAAAGTCCTCAAACAAATTGTCATGTC